>NZ_DATHMR010000016.1:0-27851 GCF_035486915.1 Dyella sp.
GCTTCAGGTCCTCATGGCTACCTTTCTCTTTGACTTCGGTAAAGACCGGCACGAAGGCGGTAGCGAATGAACCCTCCGCAAACATGCGGCGCATGCAGTTGGGAATGCGAAACGCCACCCAGAACGCGTCGGTGGCCACGTTGGCGCCGAAGACGTGACTGATCGAGATATCCCGCAGCAAGCCAAGCACGCGCGACACCATCGTCATGCTGCTGAACGACAGCAGCCCGCGTAACATGCTTGGCGACTTCATGCCTCTCCCGACTTCTTCAATGACTTTGAATGGCGCGCTGCGCAGGCGTGGATTTTGACAGTTGCCCGAGGTCCTGCAACGGGCATTGGCGTGGCGGACATCGGATGCGGGGCTTCGATTTATGACTCGGACGCCGATTCGGCCGCCTTGCGAGCGAAGAAGGCGAATAGCGCGATGATGACGATTCGGGCAGCGATGTTGATCCACAGGACCGTGTTTTCTCGTTGCCCACAGGCGACATAGGCCTCAAGCACCACCGATGTCCCGTGGAAGACGATGCAGCTGTACGCAATCAGCCGCAGGGCGCGTGCATCCGCCAGGCGGCAGCCGCCAAATGACAGGAACGAGAGGCCGAACTCGGCGCCGGCCAGCAGATAGGCGATCAGATAAGAGCCCGGATCCAGATGGATGCCAGCGACCGCGGGTATCGTCCCGGGGGATACAGTCAGCCCAATCGCCGCGGCCAAGGTCGCCAGACCATGGAGGAAAAGCAGTTTTCGTAACCCTCCGAAACGCTTCACAGGCGTGGCTCCGGCACAGAGACGGAACCATTCTGAGACTTCTAGCCTCGAATGGGCGAAAATACCAGCCGAAGGGCCGTCGAAAGCGGCCCAACCGCTTGACCCATCGGCAAATTGAAGCCATAATCGCCGTCTTTCTCCAACCCAAACCAAGCAATTCCGGAGTTCTACCTTGGCTAACATCAAGTCCGCGAAGAAGCGCGCGCGCCAGTCCGAGCAGCGCCGCCTGCGCAACGTCAGCGCCCGTTCCATGGTGCGCAGTGCCCTGCGCAAGGTCGTCAAGGCCATCGAGGCCAAGGACAAGAACGGCGCCGTGGCCGCATTCACCGCTGCCCAGCCGGTCATGGATCGCTACGCCGCTCGCGGCCTGATCCACAAGAACAAAGCCGCTCGTCATAAGAGCCGCCTGAACGCGAAGATCCGCGAACTGGCCTAAGCTCCAACGTACAAACGGGTTGGCAAAAAAGCCGACGGAAACGTCGGCTTTTTCGTGTCCGGCGTTTGCGTGACCCTTCAGCGAGCGGCGATCAGCGCAACGCGAGCAACTGCTTCTTCATGGCGCGTACTTCGTCTGCATTGGTCTGGTCCGTATGGGGCGACAGATCCTGCAGTGCCGGATTGCGGTAACGCATCTGCGACGGATGAACACCGCGCGCCGAGCCGTGAAATTCATGCGCGCCGGTTCGCCGGGCAATATCGGCCACGTTCCCCGAACGAATGCCCGCTCCGGCCATGATGGCGATACGGCCAGCGGCGTGTCTGACGAGTCCGGCAATCACATCCGCACCCTGCAATGCATTTGCGCGGCCACCGGACGTCAGGATGCGTTCGCAACCAAGCGCAACGACGTCTTCCAGCGAGCGCTGCAGATCTGCACTGGCGTCAAAGGCGCGATGGAACGTCACACCGAGTTTCCCGGCCGCGGCGACAAGCCCGTGACAGCGCGGATCAATTACACCCTCTGCAGTCAGCGCGCCAACCACCACGCCGTCGCAACCGAGGCGTGCGCAGGCCTCGATGTCGCGCTGCATGGCATCGAATTCGGCATCGCCATACAGAAAATCGCCCGCACGCGGCCTGATCAGCACATAGATGGGCAAGCGCACATGATCGCGCGTTGTCGCGATGACGCCATAAGAAGGCGTGATACCGCCTTCGCCCAGGCTGCCGCACAGTTCGACACGATCCGCACCGCCTTCCTGCGCAGCTTGCGCGGAAGCGAGCGAACCGGCTGCAATCTCCAACGTGATTTGCGTGGTCATCAGGTGAATGTCGTCTGATAAACGCTGGGCGACGCCAGCAGAAGATCCTGCTTGTGCGCATCGCACACAGCGTACGTGAAACCTTTCTGGATAGCGTAAGCACCGCACTCGCCATCGCGCCGCAATGCCAGGAACCCAACCTGCAAGTCCTTGGCGCCATCGGGACGTTTCTTCACGATGCGTCGCACGGCTTCTTCGCACGCTTCTTGCGGGCTGCGGCCCTGCCGCATGAGTTCGACCACAAGAAAGCTGCCAGCGTTACGAATTACTTCTTCGCCAACACCCGTGGACGTGGCGCCGCCGACTTCGTTATCGACATACAAACCGGCGCCAATGATCGGGCTATCGCCTACTCGTCCGTGCATCTTCCACGCCATACCGCTGGTGGTGCATGCGCCGGCGAGGCGCCCGTTGGCATCGACGGCGAGCATGCCGATGGTGTCGTGATTGTTCTTGCCGCCCGGCAACCCAAGGCTTTGCTGGGCGTGGTGATAGTCGATGTTTTCGCTATTGGCCACTGGCTTGTAGCTCGATTGCTTCAACCATTCGTGCCACGCTTTTTCCGACTCGGGCGTCAGTAGGTTTTCCTTGGTGAAGCCCTGTTGCAGCGCAAATTCCAGGGCGCCATCGCCCACCAGCAGCACATGCGGTGTGTTTTCCATCACCTTGCGCGCCACCTTGATCGGATGACCGATGTGCTCGAGTGCCGCGACCGCGCCGCAGCGGCCATCGCCATCCATGATGCTGGCGTCCAACGTGACTTTGCCGTCGCGGTCCGGATAACCCGCCCTGCCTACGCTGTGATTGTGCAGATCCGACTCGGGCACCTGCACGCCCGTTTCCACCGCGTCCAGCGGCTTGCCACCCGGGCCCAGCACCGACCACGCTGCCTGATTGGCAGGAACGCCGAAGTCCCATGTCGATACGACGCGCGCGCCCACATTCCCGGGAACGGAACCGGTGAATGGTGTAGCGCTGCGCGAGATGCGTGGAACAACCGCCAGCGCGGATGTGGCCAGCAAAGTGGTTTTAAGAAAATCGCGGCGATTGCTCATCAAGGCCTCCAAACGGCGGCCTGTGGCCGCAAAGGTCACATGATGAACGATGAGCCGCGATCAGGCGACCCTGTAGATCGTCCTATTCGCGATCTTCGCCACGCAGGCGCACATCGCCCGGCAGCATGTCGCTGCGTCCTTCGCGTGCCTGCTTTTGCTGTTCGAAGAACTGTTGCACCTGCTGACACACAGCCATTGTGTTTTCGCGCGCGATCGCCGAGACCAGGAACCAAGGCTGCGTCCAACCAAGGCGTTTCACGATGTCTTCCGCAACAGCCTGACGCTCGTCTTCGGGCAACACGTCGGCCTTGTTAAGCACCAGCCAGCGCGGGCGCCCGAGAAGCTCGGGATCGAACTTCTCCAATTCCTGCTCGATGGCATGCACTTGCTCAACGACGTCGGAACCATCCATCGGCGCGACATCGACCAGATGCAGAAGCAAACGCGTGCGTGCAAGGTGACGCAGGAATTGAATGCCCAAACCCGCACCTTCCGCCGCACCTTCGATCAGGCCAGGAATGTCGGCAATCACAAAACTCTGATCCGTACCAAGGCTGACAACACCGAGATTGGGATGCAACGTGGTGAACGGATAATCCGCCACACGCGGCGTTGCAGCCGATACGGCGCGAATGAAAGTGGATTTGCCGGCGTTAGGAAATCCGAGCAACCCGACATCGGCAAGTAGCTTCAGCTCCAACTTCAACTCGCGCGCTTCGCCGGGCGTACCCGGCGTCGACTTACGCGGTGCCCGATTGACCGAACTCTTGAAGTGGATATTGCCCAGACCACCCTTGCCGCCCTGCGCGACAAGCAAGCGCTGGCCGTGCGAGGTGAGATCGCCGATCTGCTCGTCGGTGTCGACGTTGGTCACAACCGTTCCGACCGGCACGCGAATGGAAGTGTCTTCGCCGCCCTTGCCGTACATGTCGCTGCCCATGCCGTTCTGTCCGCGCTGCGCCTTGAAGCTGCGCTGATGACGGAAGTCGATAAGGGTATTGAGTCCTTCATCGGCAACGAGCCACACAGAGCCACCCGTGCCGCCGTCACCGCCATCCGGACCGCCAAACGGGATGAACTTCTCGCGGCGGAAACTGATGCAGCCGTTGCCACCGTCCCCAGCGTGGACTTTGATGATCGCTTCGTCGACGAATTTCATGGGCTTGGGCCGGAGTTGGGGAACAGTGGGGATAGGCGGGGATAAGCGATCTTGCCACACCGTCATTCCGACGAAGGCCGGAATCCAGTGACGTTATCGCAAGGTTAGTGCCTCATAGCTAGATGGCGCTCCGCGAAGGCGAGCAATCTAGCAACAACGCTTGATTCAACACCGAAGTCACTGGATTCGGGCCTTCGCCGCAATGACGGTGTCGATTCGCGAGGCGTAATCGCATCACGGGCGGACTCGCGATCAAGCAGCCTTTATATAAAAACAAAGGCCCCGCCAAGCGGGGCCTTCGCTATCGCGCCGGAAGGGGATTAGCCCTTGACGACGTTGACGAACTTGCGATTGTTCTCGCCGCGGGTCTTGAATTCGACCTTGCCGTCGACCAGCGCGAAGAGCGTGTGGTCACGACCCAGACCCACGCCTGTACCGGCATGGAACTTGGTGCCGCGCTGACGCACGATGATGTTACCGGCTTCGATGGCCTGACCACCGTAGACCTTCACACCGAGGTATTTGGGGTTCGAATCGCGACCGTTGCGGGATGAACCTACGCCTTTTTTATGTGCCATGACTCTCTACTCCGGCTGATCAGGCGTTGATGCCCGTGATCTCGACTTCGGTGAAATGCTGACGATGTCCCTGCTGCTTCTTGTAGTGCTTGCGGCGGCGGAACTTGACGATGCGGACCTTATCGGCGCGGCCATGCTTGCGCACGGTGGCGCTCACGGTGGCGCCCGATACGGTGGGTGCGCCGACGGTGATGGTTTCACCGGAGCCGACCAGCAGCACCTGGTCAAACTTCACGTTGGCGCCTTCTTCGGCGTTCAGCAGTTCCACGCGCAGGACATCGCCCTGCTGGACGCGGTATTGCTTGCCGCCGGTCTTGATGACTGCATAACTCATGGCAATAGCCCTTCTGTCGTTATTCTCTTGGGTTCACCGCGACCTATTCGGGCGCAGTGAACTGAGGATTATATCGAGTGAGCGCTTTTCTGGTCAACAAGTGACCAGAGCGCTGAAAGGGCCTCCGGCGCCCCGTTCAGACTTAAGGCTGGCCCGGCGAACCGCCACCCGAAGGCGCCGTCGGGCTGCCACTACTGCCACCCGAGGTCGAGGCCGGGCACCGCCCCTGGGCGTCCAGTTTCCCCGACTTCTGCAGCTCGGAGAACATCTCGGTGGTGCGTTGGCGACCCCACTGCTGAACCGCCTGGGCGGCCTCGGTCATGGTGGCCGGCATCTGGCTCACCAGCCTCTGGCCAAGCGGGGTCTTGTAGAACTTGATCAGCCCGTCGACGTCTTCAGCCGAGAAATGGTGCTGATAGGCGGGAATCATCGCCTGGACCAGCTGCTGCTGGCCGTTCTTGTCGATGTAGGTCTGCCAGTAGCTCGCTTCCACGCAAGGGAATTGCAGACTCATCATGGAGGTCATCTGGTTGTTCATGTCGGTGAACTGTGCCGGCACGCCCATCATCTCGATCAGTTGCTGCACCTTCGCCTCGGTCGGCGGTGCGGCGATGGCCGAACCGGATGCCAGTGCCACGCACAGGCCTGCACCCATCACCCACTTGCTTACCGCCATGTCACACCCTCCGCTTGTATCGGGAATCTGAGAAACAGCGGCCGAGCATATTCGCCCTGCGCTTCGCTGCCTAGAGAGCTCTAAAACGATTCTGCTGACACCACGTTGTCAGCAGGTTTTTTCGATCCCGACACGGTCTGAACGCACCCTCTTGCTATAGTGAACGATCCCCCAAATATCCAGGCGTAATGGACACCATACGCATCCGCGGCGCGCGCACGCACAACCTCAAAAACATCGACCTTGACCTGCCACGCGATCGGTTGATCGTGATCACCGGCCTGTCGGGTTCAGGCAAATCCTCGCTGGCGTTCGACACCATTTACGCCGAGGGGCAGCGTCGATACGTGGAGTCGCTGTCAGCCTATGCCCGCCAGTTCCTCTCGATGATGGAGAAGCCGGACGTCGACCACATCGAGGGCCTCTCCCCGGCCATCTCGATCGAGCAGAAATCCACCTCGCACAACCCGCGTTCGACGGTCGGCACCATCACCGAGGTCTACGACTACCTGCGCCTGCTGTACGCACGAGTCGGCACGCCGCGCTGTCCCGATCACGGCATTCCGCTGGAAGCGCAAACGGTCAGCCAGATGGTCGACACCACGCTGGCGATGAATCCGGAAAGGCGCTTCATGTTGCTTGCGCCCGTGATTCGCGAGCGCAAGGGCGAGCACGTGCAAGTGTTCGAACAATTGCGCGCGCAGGGTTTCGTGCGCGCGCGCGTCGATGGCACGGTGCACGATCTAGACGCCGTGCCGGCACTCACGCTGCGACAAAAGCACACCATCGAAGCGGTGATCGACCGCTTCCGTCCACGCGACGACATCAAGCAACGCTTGGCCGAATCGTTCGAGACGGCCCTGCGTTTGGGTGACGGCCTGGCCATTGTTGTGGACATGGATGACGCCAAGGCGAATGAACAATTGTTCTCCTCGCGCTATTCCTGTCCGGTTTGCGATTACTCGCTGCCCGAACTCGAGCCGCGCCTGTTCTCGTTCAACTCGCCCGTGGGTGCGTGTCCTTCATGCGATGGCCTGGGCGTGACACAGGTGTTCTCGCCCGACCGTGTCGTGGGGCATCCGGAATTGTCGCTGGCCAGCGGCGCCGTGCGCGGATGGGATCGCCGCAATGCGCACTACTTCCAGCTGATCATGTCGCTGGCCAACCACTACGGCTTCGATGTCGATACACCATGGCAGAAGCTCAACAAAACCGTGCAGCAAGCCATTCTGTACGGAAGCGGCAAAGAGAAGATCGCGTTCCGCTACCTCACCGAACGTGGCGGCAAAGTCACGCGCGAGCATGCGTTCGAAGGCATCCTGCCGAACCTGGAAAGACGCTACAAGGAAACCGAATCGCCTGCCGTGCGCGAGGAGCTGGCGAAATACATCACCGACAATCCCTGCCCGGAGTGCAACGGCCAACGCTTGAATCGCTCGGCGCGCAACGTGTTCGTCGCCGACCAGGCATTACCTGTACTCACGGCGCGCTCTATCGACGACGCACTAGGGTTCTTCGACACATTGAAACTCACCGGCTGGCGTGGCGAAATTGCCGTGAAGATCGTGAAGGAAATTCGCGAGCGCCTGACCTTCCTCAACGACGTGGGCTTAAATTACCTCACCCTCGATCGTCAGGCCGATACGCTGTCGGGTGGCGAAGCGCAGCGCATTCGTCTGGCATCGCAAATCGGCGCAGGCCTTGTCGGCGTGATGTACGTGCTGGACGAACCGTCGATCGGTTTGCATCAGCGCGATAACGAACGCTTGCTCGGCACGCTGACTCGCCTACGCGATTTGGGTAACACCGTGATCGTCGTTGAACACGACGAGGATGCTATTCGCGCGGCCGATCACGTTCTGGATATCGGCCCCGGAGCGGGCGTGCATGGCGGCGAAATCGTTGCGCAAGGTACGATGAAGGACATTCTTTCATCGCCGCGTTCCGTCACCGGTCAATTTCTCTCCGGTAAGCGCGGAATCAAAATACCTGAAGAGCGCCGCGAACAGCTCGATAAAGATTCCTGGCTGTATCTGAAAGGCGCGACCGGCAACAATCTGAAGAATGTCGATCTGGCCGTTCCTGCCGGTCTGTTTACATGCGTCACGGGTGTATCTGGCTCCGGCAAGTCGACACTGATCAACGACACGTTGTTCGCGCTTGCGGCGGCAGAATTGAATGGTTCGAGCACGCAGCCCGCACCCTACAAATCGATCGAAGGCATGGAACTGTTCGACAAGGTGGTGGACATCGACCAGTCCCCCATCGGGCGCACACCGCGCTCGAATCCAGCCACGTACACCGGCCTTTTCACGCCGCTGCGCGAGCTGTTTGCACAGGTTCCGGAAGCGCGTTCGCGCGGCTACACGCCCGGCCGCTTCAGCTTCAACGTGCGTGGCGGCCGATGCGAAGCGTGCGAAGGCGACGGCATGATCAAGGTGGAAATGCACTTCCTTCCAGACGTGTATGTGCCTTGCGACGTCTGCCACGGCAAACGCTACAACCGCGAAACGCTAGAGATTCTCTACAAGGGGCACACGATTGCCGACGTACTCGGCATGACGGTGGAAGACGCATCGAAGCTGTTCGAGAACGTACCCACCATTGCGCGCAAACTCGACACGCTGCGTGCCGTGGGTCTGGATTACATCAAGCTTGGACAAAGCGCGACCACGCTATCGGGTGGCGAGGCGCAGCGCGTGAAGCTATCCAAGGAGCTTTCCAAGCGCGACACCGGACGCACGCTCTACATTCTCGACGAACCCACCACGGGCCTGCATTTCCACGATATCGAACAGTTGCTCGATGTGCTGCATCAGCTGGTCGAACAAGGCAACACGGTCGTCGTGATCGAGCACAATCTCGATGTGATCAAAACCGCTGACTGGATTGTCGACCTGGGACCGGAAGGCGGTTCCGGCGGCGGCCGCATTCTGGTGACAGGTACGCCGGAAACCGTGGCCGCTACACCTAACTCACATACCGGCCACTTCCTTGCGCCTCATTTGAAGCCTGTAAAAGCAGCCAGCACGAAGATCAACCAGAGCACCACCAAGGCCAAACGCAGGGTAGCTTCGTAAGCATGGATTCGAACGATTCAAACAGCGATACCGTGTTGCTGCATACAGCATCGATCAGCGTGCGCTGGCGTGATCTCGATGCATTCAATCACGTCAACAATTCAAGCTTTCTCACCTTTCTGGAAGAAGCGCGTCTGCAATGGTTGCAGCAACTGCCGGGAATGTGGATGACCGCCCATGCGGCACCGGTGATGGCAGCCAGCGATCTCAACTATCGTCGCCCGATCGAATGGCCGGCGCAGGTTGTCGTTGAGCTGTTCTGCACGCGGCTGGGCAACAGTTCCATGACGATCGGCCATCGAATTGTCGATGCCAACGACGATAGCCTGCTGTATTGCGACGGCAACGTGGTGATGGTCTGGATGGATCCGGCCAGCGGCAAGTCCGTACCGCTTCCCCATACGGTTCGCGAATCGATCACCAAGGCAGCTGCCTAAACCGAATACGGCGTTCACACAGCATCGTTATGATGGCGGCGGACCCCTGCCGATGGAGCGCTCCCATGACGATTCAACATCGAACCGCCCTCGCCGTTGCCTGTGCCGTTTTTTGTTCCGCGTCGCTGGCCCGGGCTGCGGACAATGCGTCGATAACGCTTTATCGCAGCGACAACCCAGGCCTCTACGCGAGCAACGGCAGTGGCTCCATCGACGAGGGTTATGCGGTGGTGCGCGAGCAGCGCAGCGTGTCGTTGCAATCCGGTGTGCACGACATAGTCATTGGGGATCTGCCGAACAACCTGGATGCTGAAGCCATGGCACTGGGCTTTCCCGGCGGTGAAGCAAAGGTCATCTCACAACGTTTGCTGTTGGGCCAGGGCGCCAATGCCGCGCTTACAGGTTTAACCGGCAGCGCGATCAATGTGCTTGGCGATAATGGTCAGCCGCTCGCGAGCGGCACGCTGCTTCGCGCGGGCGATGACGGCTTGGTGGTCAGTAACGCCAGCGGTGGGACCACACTTGTGCGCAACTATGCCGCTGTAAACACCGGCAGTGACAGCTTTCCTACCGGCTCAATCTTGCGCTTGCGCGTCGACGCATCGCGCAGCGGCGGGGCGAACGCTGTGCTGAGCTATCCCACCTCGGGCATCGGTTGGCGCGCAGCGTACGTGGCGACACTTCAATCCGGTAGCGCTTGCAGCATGCAATTCGAGTCGCGCGCAAGCATTGCCAATCGTAGCGGTCGAGACTGGCACGATGCCAAGGTGACGCTGATCGCCGGTGAACCGAATTTCGCCAAGCCATCGGGACCGCGTCCCATGATGATGGCGAAAGCCATTCCCGAGGCCACAGCGATGGCCGGTGCCATGCCTGAACAATCCACACTGGCGGACTATCGTAGCTACGCCCTGCCCGCTCCTGTCGATCTCCCGGATGGCAGTATCAGTCAGGTGCCGCTTTATGCAGCGCGAACCATGACGTGCGAGCGCACGGCTCTTTACGAGAACGGTGGCAACTGGATGCCACCGCAGCCAATGTTGAACGATCAATTCAACACCGATAACAACACCAGCATCACCAGCACGTTCCGCCTGACGGCATTCGATAGCTTGCCTGCCGGTTATTTGCGCGTATTGACAGCGGATCGCAACGGCGTACCGCAATTCATCGGCGAAGGGCGTATCAACGACACGCCGAAGGGTGCAGATGCCACCATCACGCTCGGCACTGCTTTCGACCTTCGCGGTAACCGCGAACGCACAAGCTTCCACGTCGACAAGGCCGGCCGCACGTTGGACGAGGCGTTCCGCATTACGCTGACCAACACCGGCGACACGGCGCGCACAGTGCTGGTGCGCGAACACCCAAATCGCTGGCGTGCGTGGACAGTGACATCTTCCACCACCAAGCCAAGCAAACAGACAACCGACACGCTGGAATTTCGCATCGACGTACCAGCGAACGGAAAAGCAACGCTCGATTACGCCGTGCGCTACACGTGGACGGCCGACGATCAGCCTCAATCCTGACCTTCTCTTTGGAGCCAACCATGCTCAATCTCATCAAGCACGATGCCATCACCGAAATCCAGATGGCACGGCCGCCCGTCAACGCGCTCAACATCGATCTGTTGCGCGCGATTCAAAATGGAGTGAATGAAGCAGTTCAAGGCGGCGCACGCGGTGTCGTGTTGTCAGGTACGCAAGGCATGTTTTCCGCGGGCGTGGATGTTCCGACCCTGCTCACGCTCGACCGCGCCGGGGTGCGCGGATTCTGGCGCGAATTCTTCGTGACCTGCGCGACGCTGGCGCACTCGCCCGTACCGGTTGTTGCAGCCATTACGGGCCATAGTCCTGCAGGCGGCGCCGTGCTTTCGCTGTTCTGCGATTACCGTGTAATGGCGGAAGGCCCGTATCGCATTGGCCTCAATGAAGTGCAGGTTGGCTTGATTGCGCCCGATTGTATTCAAATGGCATTGCGCCGCATCGTCGGGGCTTATCGGGCGGAACGCCTGCTGGTATCGGGTGCGTTGATCGATGCGCAACAAGCGTTGACGTGCGGTTTTGTGGATGAACTCACCGCCGTCGATCAGGTGACTACGCGTGCGCTGCAATGGCTCAACGACATGCTGGCGCTGCCTGCACACGCGATGCTCGGCACTCGCCAGATTGCACGCGCCGATTTGGCGTCGGCCTACGCCGACGTCGATGCGTTGCCGATCGATACTTTCGTCGATGCGTTCTATCACCCACAGACACAAGCCACCCTGCAGCAACTCGTGGCGCGCCTCAAGAAGAAGGACTGACGCGATCTTCGACGGTTACGAGCTGCCGGTACCGCCGGCACTCGTTTCGATGGGTCGCGAGGGATCGCTCACCCATCCGCTCCAGGAAGGGGCATAAAGACGCGAGCCGGAAAGTCCGGCGTGTTCCATCGCGAGCAGGTTATGGCACGCCGTCACACCCGATCCGCACATGTGCACGACTTGGTTCGGCGCGCGGTTGCCGAGCACGGTGAGAAATTCCTGCTTCAGCGTCGCGGCGGGCTTGAAGCGTCCATCCGCTTCCAGATTCTCGGTGAACGGCCGATTTGCCGCGCCCGGCACATGACCTGCCGCGCGATCGAGCGGCTCCACCTCGCCGCGATAGCGCGGCGTCGCACGTGCGTCGAGCAGCAACTCTTGCTTCAACTTGCCTGCAGCTGCGTGATCGACAAGGAATTGGCTCGCGTCGTAGTGCAACGATACGTGCATCGGCTTGCGCTGAGGCGTCGCTTGTTCGACGGGCTGTCCCGCTGACTTCCACGCAGCGAAACCACCGTCGAGCACCGCAGCCTCCTTTATCCCCGTCACGCGCAGCAACCACCACAAACGTGCGGCCGCAAGCGCACCGTTCCCAGCGTCGTAGCAAACGACCTGCAGACCCGGACCCCAGCCCCATTTTCCGAGCGACGCTGAGAATGCTTCTTCCGAGGGCAATGGATGACGTCCAAGTCCAAGCGGGATACGACCGAGATCCGCCAGATCATGATCGAGGCTCGCGAAGACGGCACCGGGAATGTGCTCGGTGTGATAATCGCGCTCGCCCTTTTGCGCATCGAATTGGTCGTAGCGGCAATCGACGATCAAGACATCGTCAGATTTCAATGCAGCAAGCTCGGTGACGGAAATCAGCGTGGTTTTCATGCGTGCTCCATCCTCTGCAACAGGTTTTCCAACATCGCGGCGGTGGCGCCCCAGATGCGGTGACCACCGTGTTCGAATTCCACCATCGCGCGGCGATGTCCTCGAAACTCCATGGTGTAGCGCTTGAGGTTGTCGCGCTCAAGAAAGAAAGCGAGCGGCACTTCGAATACTTCGGCCACTTCGTCCGGCGCGGGATGGAAGCGTGCTTCGGGTGCAATGCGCGCGACGACCGGCGTGATGCAAAAGCCGCTGATCGTCTCGAAGCAGTCGAGATAACCCATCGGCGTGACCAATGTTCGGTCGAGCCCGATTTCTTCCTCGCTTTCGCGCAATGCGGTGACTATAGCGTCTTCATCGGTGGGGTCCGTACGGCCACCGGGGAACGAAACCTGCCCCGCGTGCGAGCTCAGATGATCGGTGCGCACTGTGAACACCATGCGCGGTTCGTCCCCGTCGCGCAAACCGATGAGCACAGCGGCAGGATAGCGTTCGGTATTGCCCAGCAAGTCCGACATCTGCGCATGGTTCCAACCTGGCGCCGACGGCGGTTGCGACAGCGGACGCAACGCGCGCTGCAGGTCGTCCATCATCATGTGGGCTCGCGTGCGGGAAGCACCACGTCCATGAAATGAGAGCGCTCGGTCTCGCTCATGCTCCGCCAGCGAGCGATTTCATCGCCCGTGCGGTAGCAACCGAGACAGTAGCCCTGTGGATCGAGCTGGCAGATGCCGATGCACGGGCTGAGAATGGCTTGGGCGGGAAGCGGGGAAGTGTTCGACATGCGCCCAATATGCTAACGCAGCCGCCCCTTCCCGCACACGGCAATTTGGCTTATGGACCCGCAGATTGAGGATTTGGCGGCTTGATATCGAGCAGTTCGATGTCGAACACCAGCGCCTGATTGGGTCCGATACGCGGCAACGCACCGCGCTCGCCATAGGCCAGCTGCGGCGGAATCACCACTTTCCAGCGATCGCCCACGTGCATATGCGGAATGACGTACTGCCAGCCACGGATGACGCGGTCCACCGTGAAGCTTACCGGCGAGCCGTGCGCCCAGGTGCTATCGAATTCGGTGCCGTCGATCAGCATGCCGCGATAGTTCACCGTCACCAGGCTATCGACGCCGGGATTGACTGTACCGTCACCCTTTTTGATCACCGAGTACTGAATACCCGACGGCAGCTGCACCACGCCAGCCTGCGTGGCGTTGTGGGTCAGAAAATCCGTGCTCTTGCGCGCGTTGTCGGCAGCGATGCGATTGAATTCGGAAACGGCCTCTTCGCGTATGTGTTCACCCAGGCCAGACAATTGCTCGAACATGTCTTCCTTGGTGACGGCAGGCGGACGCTTGTCGTAACCATCCTCCATGGCCTTTCGCACTACGTTGATGTCCACACCTGCCGGGAAGTCGCCACCGGAAAGCTGGGTACCGAGGTGATAGCCGATCGCGTAGGAAAGCTTGTACTTGTCGATCTTGACCGGCGGTGGCGGCGGCGCTTGCTTCGGCGGTGGGCTGGGCGCAAGCGGTTCCTGTGCCTGAACCGCGCATGCGGCAAGCAGCAAGAAAACCGGGACCAGCCAACGCGTGTATGCCATTACTTTCTCCATGGCGGCAAGCATACGGCCAAAGCCGCCATCCTAAGCGGTTCGGCCATTTCTTGCAGCTGTGCCACCTTTTCAGCACCGTCAATCAAGGTCTGTCTGAGAAAGCACGGATCGACAAAGGTTCCCGCTGCTAAAATCAGTGCTTTATCTTCAATACGGAGTCGACCGTGGCCTACCGCAACCTTGAAATCGGCAATCGCGATGCCGTACGCACGATTACCGTCAATCGGCCGGACAAGCTCAATGCGCTCAACCGCGACACCTTGAACGAGCTGACCCTGGCGTTCACGCAGGCCGCGCAGGACGACGCCGTACGCGCGGTGGTATTGGCCGGATCCGGTGAGAAGGCCTTTGTCGCTGGCGCGGACATCAGTGAGATGCATGGCTACACACCTGTCCAAGCGCAGGGCTTCTCGCGTACAGGTCAGCGATTGATGAGCAGCATCGAGCGACTCGGCAAACCCGTCATCGCGCGCATTCAAGGCTTCGCGTTGGGCGGCGGCATGGAATTGGCGATGGCGTGCCATCTGCGCATTGCCAGTGAGAAAGCAAAGTTCGGTCAGCCGGAAATCAATCTGGGGCTGATTCCCGGCTTCGGCGGCACGCAACGCCTGTTGCGCCTGGCTGGCCGCAGCGCGGCGCTGGAGCTCTGTCTTACAGGTGCCACGATCACTGCGCAGCGTGCTTACGAGCTGGGCGTAGTGAACCGCGTAGTTGCACCCGAGGCGTTGGACGAGACCGTCAACGCGCTGGCCGATCAACTAGCTGCCGCCGCGCCTTTGGCAGCCGCCGGCATTCTCGACGCCGTGCTGCAAGGCGGTGAGACGTCGATCGATCAGGGGTTGGAATTCGAAACGCAAGGGTTTGCGCTGGCGTTCTCGACGGAAGATATGCGCGAAGGTACCAGTGCATTTCTGGAGAAGCGAAAAGCGGTGTTCAAAGGAAAATAATGGCACGCGTGCTGCATCGTCGTTCCGCAGAATGCTGGAAAGACGATGCAGCGAAGCAGCGCGTCAGTGACCGCCGCGATACTTCTTTTCGCCAGCCGCGATGCGCAAATCGAGCCGGTTTTCCGGCGGTGCCAGCGGACAGGTCGCGAATGATGTGAATGCGCACGGCGGGTTGTAAGCCTGGTTGAAATCCAGCACGACCTTCCCGTTCACCGGCAACGCGGCATAGAGGAAACGCGCTGCACCATATGTTTCGTGGCCGGACGTGCGATCGGCCAGCACAAAGAACAACTCACCACCGGGCTCTTCCTGATACGGAAGCAACTCGTACGTATGTCCGTCACGCGTAAAGACGGCCTTGCCCGGCACCTTGACGGTATCGATGGTGCCGATCACCGAGCCCACCTGAAGATCGTGTGGCGGATTGAACGGCACCCAATCGGCAACGATGCGCCAGGACGGATCGATCGGAAAATAATCGATACCGAGAAAGTGCTGACGCGTCGTTGAGGTGCTGTCCTTGACGCGCAACGCCTTGCGACCTTCGCGGTCGATGACATAAAAGTTTGCGCTACCCAATACCACAAGTGTCGGCGATGCATTGCCCGTCACGTGCGCATCGTCGATCAATGTCGCATCACTCACGGATTTGCCATCAATCGTTGCGCCGCTTCCTTGTGCAAGCTTGATATGCACCTGCCCGGTTTTATCCAACGTCACCACGCCCAGGTGCGCGGGACCCGCCTGCAGCACGATGTCGTTGTCCGTCGCGCTGCCGACGCGATTGGCGCCTTCCTGCAACCATTCAAGACCGATCAGACTGAGCCAGCCATCGGGAGCCGTAAGCTTTGCCACACGATCGGCGCGCCATTTTTCGATGCTCTGCGTGTAGTTATCCGGCGCAACAGCGTGGGTGGGGGTATCGGCATGCACTAGGGCTACTCCAGTACTCAAAATCAGTCCGGCCAGGACATTACGCCACATGGGGTTTGCTCCGCCCGTTGCAAGAAGGCTCGAGTATGGCCATCCATTTGCGGGCCTTTCAAGCGATTCTTAACGACCGCGAAGAAATAGCTTATCCAGTTCGCTCATGTTGATCTGCACCCAGGTCGGGCGACCGTGGTTGCACTGGCCGGATCGCTCGGTCGCTTCCATCTCTCGCAGCAGTGCGTTCATTTCGGTCGTCGTGAGACGACGACCGGCACGCACGGAGCCATGGCACGCCATGGTGGACAGCAGTTCGTTTTCCACTTCCTGCAATTGTCGCGAGCTACCGTGTTGCGCCAGCTCACCCAGGACGCTGCGTGTAAGTTCCGCCACATCCGCGCCTTCAAGCAGCGCTGGAATGCGTCGCACCACAACCGCTGATGGGCCACTGCGCGACAACTCCAGCCCCCAATCCGCCAGCGCTTCGCCATGCTCTTCGGCCGCAGCGGCTTCCTTCGCGCTTACAGCAACCGACAACGGCACCAGCAGCATTTGCGAACGAAGATTGCTGCATGCGCGACCGGACTTGAGCTTTTCGTACGTAATGCGTTCGTGCGCAGCATGCATGTCGACGAGAACGAGACCATGCGCATTCTCGGCAAGGATGTAGATGGTTTTCAGCTGTGCAATGGCATAGCCGAGCGGTGGAACATCGTCATCATTGGCTGACGGCATCGGCTGCGCGGCGTTGACTTGAAGCGCCTCCGGCTCTCCCAGCAACGCGGCATAACCGGCCAACGGTTCATCGCGCACACCCAGCTGCAAGCGGCTTTGCGTGTGATTGCTCTGCCAGCTGTTGTTGTACGACGGCATGGCCGGTGTTGAAGCCATCGGTGCTGAAGACCATGTCGTACCTTCGGGCTGCGAAACGTGCCCTGCACGCGTTTCGGCCAGCGCTTCGTGCAAAGTGCGGAACAAAAAATCGTGGACCAGGCGCTGCTCGCGAAAACGCACTTCGCTTTTCGCCGGATGAACGTTCACATCGACACCCACCGGATCGAGATCGAGGTAAAGCACAAACGTGGGGTATCGCCCATGGAACAGCACGTCCGCGTACGCCTGACGCACCGCATGCGCGACAACGCGATCGCGCACCAATCGTCCATTCACGTAGAAATACTGCGCATCCGCCTGCGGGCGCGAAGCCGTGGGCAAACCCACCCAACCGGACAAACGCATGCCTGCCGTAGCGTGGTCGATGCGCAGACTTTGTTGAGGAAACTCCTCGCCCAGCACTTCGGCAACGCGCATCAGCATGGCCTGATCGTCGCGCGCCGCTTTCCAGACACGCACCGACTTGCCGTTGTGACTCAGCCGGAATTCGACCTGACTGCGCGCTAGCGCGAGCGATTTGAGCAGATCGTCGATATGCGCGAACTCGGTACGTTCGGCACGAAGAAATTTGCGTCGTGCGGGCACGTTGTAAAACAAATCGCGCACTTCGACGCTGGTGCCTTGCGGATGTTGTGCAGGACGTGCCGCCTGCATGCGTCCGCTGTCGACTTCGATACGAAAGGCATTGTCCTGCCCGCGCAAGCGCGACGTCATGGCAAAACGTGCCACCGACGACATGGAAGCCAGCGCTTCACCACGGAAACCCATGCTCGCGACGTGCTCCAGATCGTCGAAGCTACCGATCTTGCTCGTCGCATGCGATGCCACGGCCAGCGGCAAATCGTCGGCGGCGATGCCGTCGCCATCGTCGCGAACGCGAATCAGTCGGGCGCCGCCCAGCTCGATATCGACCTCGATGCGCGTGGCGCCTGCGTCGAGGCTGTTCTCGACCAGTTCCTTGACGACCGAGGACGGTCGTTCGATGACTTCGCCGGCGGCGATCTGGTTGATGAGATCAGAGGGAAGCGGTTTGATCCGGGGCATTTGGCAAGCTTAACAGCGCTTGCCCACCATCAACTATCCGGAATTTCCAGCATCATCCCAGGGCGAACGCTGTTACTGCTGATGCCGTTGATGCTCTTCAGCGAATCGACGCTCACGCCGTATTGCTTGGCGATGCTGCGCAGGCTTTCACCCGTCTCGACACGATGCATGTCGCGAACGTCGGCATCGGCCGGGGGGGAGCCGTCGCTGTCGGCCACCTTATCGGCCGGCTTGCCGGTGGAAGCCACTTCACTGCCGCCATCGACCACAATGCCCTTGCGACGCGCCGCTTCCATGGCAAACCAGGTTCCAGGCGGGGGATTGTTCGAGAAATAGCTCTTCACGCCGTCCATGACGGCAGTCGCCAGCTCCTGCTGATGGCCTGCGTCACGCAGCCGGTGCTCTTCGGTGGGATTGCTGATAAATGCCGTCTCCACCAGGATCGACGGGACGTCGGGCGAACGCAGCACCACGAAATTCGCATGCTCGACGTAGCCGCGGTGGGTCGGACCCAACGCCGACAACGCGTTCAATACGTTCTGCGCAACCGTGTCGCTCGCCTGCACCGCCCAGCCCTGCTGCATATCGAGCAGCACGGAGGCGAGACTGTCGTTCTCCGACGCGAGTGAAACGCCACCGATCAGATCCGAACTGTTTTCACGATCCGCCAGCATCTGTGCCGCGACCGAGCTCTTGCCGCGCGAGGACAACACCCATACCGACGCGCCGCGGGCGTCGCTGCTGGTGTAGGAGTCCGCGTGGATGGCGATGAACAGATCCGCCTGATTCTGGCGCGCAATTTCGTAGCGCTGCTTCAACGGAATGAAGTAATCGCCATCGCGTGTAAGGATGGCCTTCATGCCCGGCTGGCGATTGATCTGTGCCGCCAAATCACGTGCTACGGCAAGCGTCACGTCCTTCTCGAGCGTGCCGTCAGGGCCGTGCGCGCCTTGATCCTTGCCGCCATGGCCAGCATCCACCGCCACGATGACCTGGCGCTGGCTATTCATCAGCAGCGCCGCCTGGCGTGTGGTGATGCCCTTGCGGGATGACTTGCTGACGGGCGTCGCCACGGGAGGCGGTGCAACGTTGTCGTCAGCATCGGCCGTCGACGTCGAGGCTGCGGGAGCTGGCTGGCTTACCTCAGCCACCGCGTCGGCGGGAACCGACTTATGCGACGGCGCAGCACCAGCGACACCCGGATAAAGATCCAGCACCAGGCGATAGCCCGCCGAACCCGACGGGCCAAGGACAAAGCTCTTGGTCTGACTGCCCGGCGCCACCGAAGCCGTCAGGCGAACGCCACCGCCCTGACGAGCGCTGCTGAGGCCTTTCAGAAGGCCCTGCGTCGCGGCATCGAAGCTGCCTAGAACGCGACTGTCGCTCAAATCGAGCAAAACACGATCGCCATCGCGGCTGAGTTTGTAGGGGGTGGGGCCGGAAAGGTCGAAAACGACGCGGGTGTATTCGGGACCTGCCCAGACTCGGGCATTTTTCACGTCACCGGCGTGCAGCACGCCGCTGGCGACCGCGAAGAGAAGCGCGGTACCAGTCAAACAAGCAATGCGGGCGATTAGTCCCCTCATACCGCGGGATTGAATCTCAGTGCTCTCGCGATTGCAAGAGTTTTTTCTTTGGTTTTCCATAACCTGCAGGCTATTTGTCAGACCAGCTCAAGCTATCGGCTATAAGCCACGCATTTTGAACGCACACCTGTCGGCGTCGCCTTGTTCAGTTTTCTTATGCCGGACGAACACTTACGACTACTTGCGTTTCACTTCAGACGAGCCAGCAGTTGCTCTCCCCGGCTCGTGGAGGGTCGCAAAGCGACACTCCGACCGGTTCCGCTATAAGTCAGCTCGAGCTCCAGATCGGACGCCGGTAACGCCCCTTTCCCACGTTCGGGCCACTCCACGAGCACCACGGCAGCCGGATCGGACAAGGCATCCAACCCCAGCCATTCCAGTTCACCGGGATCGGCGATGCGATAAAGGTCCAGATGCCACGCGGGGCGCTCCTTGGCCTGATAACCCTCGACCAAACTGTACGTAGGACTCTTGATGCGCTCGCCAACGCCCAGTGCCGTCAGCAATGCACGCGCGAAGCTTGTCTTGCCTGCACCGAGTTCGCCGTGCAGATAAATGACGATGCCACCCTCGAGCACGTCCGCAACACGTGTGCCGAATGCACGCGTCGCGTCTTCATCGGCGAGTTTCCAATGACGCTCAGCCATGCGCAAGTCCGTTACCGAGTGTGCGCAAAGGTTCCAACAAATCGCTCGCCAATAAACCGCGCTCACCATGGCGCGCCGCCAGATCGCCCGCACGCGCGTGCAGGCCGACACCCATTCGTGCCGCTTGCCACGCATCGCAACCTTGCGCCATCAACGCAGCAATAACGCCCGTCATCAGATCACCCATGCCACCCGTGGCCATTCCGGGATTTCCCCAGGTACAGACGTCCAGACGTCCATCCGGATGGGCAATCAGACTGCCCGAACCTTTCAGTACGGCAACAGCATCATAGCGTTGCGCCAATGCACGTGCAGCGGCGAAACGGTCTTTTTCCACCTCCGCTATCGTCGACGAAAGAAGCCGTGCGGCCTCACCAGGATGCGGCGTCAGGACGACAGGTGTGCTGAACTGTCGCGGTTCGCGAGCAAGCAAATTGAGCCCATCGGCATCAAGCACCATTGGTTTACCGCTGTCGAGCGCCGTCAACCAAAGCGCATGCCCCCACGCTGCCTGACCCAAACCGGGCCCTACCGCCAAAACGGTAGCGCGCTCAAGCAAAGACTGTAGTTCTTGGGGGCCGTGCACCGCATGCGCCATCAATTCCGGGCGTGCTGCATTCAATGCAAAAAGATTATCGGCGCGCGTGGCAACACTCACTAACCCTGCACCGCTACGAAGCGCCGCTTCACTACACAAACGAATCGCGCCAGCCGTGCCGTGATCGCCACCGATGGCGAGCACGTGTCCGTTATTGCCCTTGTGTGCATCGCGCGCACGCGGCGGTAAATGCGCCGCTTCCAACAGTGCAGCGTCGCTGGGCATGCCTTGCCAGAGAATCTCCGGCAAACCCAGCGTGTCCACGACCAACGTGCCAACCTTCGTCGCCGCCTGTCCCGTATACGTGCCGCGTTTGGCCGCAATGAAACTGACGGTAAGTTGCGCAACGATGGCCGAACCCGGGCAATGGCCCGTATCCGCGTTCAATCCCGAAGGCACATCGAGCGCCATCACCGGCACACCGGATGCGTTGATACGATCGATCAGTGACGATGCCGATGCCTCGGGAGCACGATTCAAGCCTGTGCCATAAAGCGCGTCGACGTAAACATCGGCGAGCGGCAACGATCCATCCCGATGCCAGCGATGCGTGACGCCCGCGCTGCGTTGCCAGGTCTCGCGCGCGGATTTGGCATCGCCCTGCTGCGCGTCGTTCAATTCGACCACTTCGACGCCCAGGCCCGCACCATGCGCGAGGCTGGCGACCAGATAACCGTCGCCACCGTTGTTTCCAGGCCCGCAAAACACCACCAGACGCCGCGCTTGCGGCCATTGGCGGCAAAAGCAGGCAAACGCCACGGCGGCGGCGCGGCTCATCAGCTCCAAACCGCTGATACCTAGATCGTCGATCGCACGGCGGTCAAGCGCCCGCACCTGCTCGACGGTGTATAGATCGTGGTGATGCGTCGCTGCATGCATCAGCCGATTATAGGCAGCGATTACACTAGAAGCATGTCTATGCAAGCCCAGCCCGATTACGCCGCACTCGCCAGCGATATCAAACGCTGGGCGCGCGAGCTCGGCTTTGCCGAAGCAGGCATCAGCGGCATCGAACTGGGCCAGGACGAAAAGCACCTGAAGAACTGGCTCGACGACGGTTATCACGGCGAAATGGAGTACATGGCACGCCACGGCACGCGCCGCAGCCGCCCCCACGAGCTCGAACCCGGTACGCAGCGCGTGATTTCCGTGCGCATGGATTACATGCCGCCCGGTACCGCACATGCGTGGAATGTGATCAACGATGCCGAGGCGGGCTATGTGGCGCGTTACGCGCTGGGCCGCGATTACCACAAGCTGATGCGCAATCGATTGCAAAAGCTGGCCGAACGCATTCGCGGTTCGATCGGCGATTTCGGTTATCGCGCCTATGTCGATTCAGCACCGGTGCTTGAGAAAGCGCTGGCGCGCAATGCAGGTCTCGGCTGGATCGGCAAACACACCGTGTTGATCAACAAGCAGGCCGGTTCGTATTTCTTCCTCGGGGAGCTTTACACCAACCTACCCTTACCTATCGATGACGCAGCAAGCGCGCATTGCGGCACCTGTCGAAAGTGCATCGATATTTGTCCGACGCAGGCGATCATCGGTCCGTATCGGCTCGATGCGCGGCGCTGCATTTCTTATCTGACGATCGAATTGAAAGGATCGATTCCGGAAGAACTGCGCGCGCCGATGGGCAACCGCATTTTTGGTTGCGACGATTGCCAGCTCATTTGCCCGTGGAACAAATTCGCGCAGGACACGGAAGAACCTGATTTCGCGCCACGCCATCGCCTGGACGGTGCGAAACTGGTTGAGCTATTCGCCTGGAGCGAAGCGGAATTCCTGCAGCGTACGGAAGGTATGGCGATCCGCCGTACAGGCTACGAAGGCTGGTTGCGCAACATCGCCGTGGCGCTGGGCAATGCGCCACCCTCAGATGCCGTTCGAAACGCGCTCACGGCACGCAGCGATCATCCATCGGAGATCGTGCGCGAACACGTTGCGTGGGCGTTGAAGCAACAACAGGCGGCCGATACAGCCGCCTGAAGAGAAAGGTTTCTTAGGCCGCAGCCATCTGCTTGGGAATCGAACGATTCGTGTGGCTGATGCGATTGCCTTCACCTACATAGACGAGCGTCGGCTGGAACTTCTCCAGCTCAGCTTCGTTCAAGTGCACGAACGCGGCGATGATGACCAGGTCGCCGGGCTGCGCACGGTGCGCGGCGCTGCCATTCACCGAGATGATGCCGGAACCCTCTTCAGCACGCAGCGCATAGGTGACAAAGCGCTTGCCGTTGTTGATGTTCCAGGCATGAATTTGTTCGTACTCGCGAATGCCCGACGCATCGAGCAGCAAGCCGTCGATGGCGATCGAGCCTTCATAATGCAGCTCCGCGTGGGTCACGGTTGCACGATGGATCTTCGCCTTCAGCATGTTGAGTTGCATGACTTCAATTCCTGCAGGAACTGCCTGCATAGCGGATATTATCGAGCCGCCGCCGTTGCGCCGCAACATCGGCTTACGGGCGCTAAATGGGGATGGCCTAATCGAACAACAAGTTGTCGATCAGGCGCGTGGTCCCCAGCTTGGCCGCAATCAGGGCAACCAGGCCTTCGCGCTCGTTGTCCGCAGGCTCCGAAAGGTCTTCCGCACGCCGGATGGCGGCGTAATCCGGGACAAAGCCGGCACGTTCCAGCTTGGACGTAGCCGCCTGCTCCACCACCTTGGGATGGTGGCCCTTGGCGACCAGCTCGCGCATTTGTTGCAGGGTCTCGTAAATGGTGATGGAGACGGTGCGATCTTCCGGCGACAGGTATTGGTTGCGGGAGCTTAGCGCCAGACCGTCGTCCGCACGCAGAGTCGGCGCCCCCATGACTTTCACGGGCAGCGCGAGGTCTCGCACCATGCGCTCGATCACCTTGAGCTGCTGGAAATCTTTCTGTCCGAATATCGCGATATCCGGCTGAACAAGGTTGAATAGTTTGCACACGACCGTGGCGACGCCGTCAAAATGACCCGGCCGATATGCGCCTTCCAACGTGTCGGTGATCTCCGGCACATGAATGCTGACGCTGTTCGCCGCGCCAAACGGATAGATGGTAGCCACATCCGGCGCGAACAGAAGATCGCAACCCGATTCAGCCAGGCCAGCCTGATCCTGCGTCATGGTGCGCGGATAACGCTCGAAATCTTCATTCGGTCCGAACTGCGTGGGATTGACGAAAACGCTTGCCACGACACGATCGGCGCGCGCGCGCGCCAACTTCACCAGCGAATGATGGCCGGCGTGCAAGTTGCCCAAGGTTGGCACGAAGCCGACGGTTTGCCCTTGCGAACGCCAACCACGGATGGTGGCTCGCAGTCCCGCTGCGTCTTGCAAGGTTTGCATGAATGCTCGCTCTTTGAACCGGTTTGTCGTTGATTGGATTTAGCTGTAGCTGTGTTCGGCGGCCGGAAAGGTACCACTGCGAACATCGGCGACATACGCCTGGATCGCCTCGCTGACCGACTGGCGGCCCGCGAGAAAATCCTTGCTGAACTTCGGACGCTTGCCGGGTGTGATGCCCAGCATGTCATAGATCACCAGCACCTGCCCGTCACAGTGCGGGCCAGCGCCAATGCCGATCACGGGGATTTTAAGCGCCCGGGTTATACGCTCACCCAACGAGGTCGGCACACCCTCCAGGACCAGCAGATCGGCGCCGGCTTCCTGCACGGCCAGCGCCTCGTTCAGCACGCGCTGGGCAGCGTCATGCTCGCGGCCCTGAATCTTGAATCCACCGAACTTGTGCACCGATTGCGGCGTGAGCCCAAGATGCGCGCAGACCGGAATGACACGCTCGGTCAGCGCATGAATGGCTTCGAGGATATGCGGGGAAGCACCTTCGATCTTGAGCATCGCCGCACCCGCTTCGCCAACCAGGCGCGCGCCGGCTTCCAGTGCGTAAGCGACATCGCGATCGGCAAGAAACGGAACATCGGTAACCAGCAATGTCGTCGACAAACCGCGCGCCACCGCGGCGGTGTGGTAGACCATCTGATCGAGCGTGACCGGCAACGTGCTGCGAAGCCCCTGAACCACCATGCCCAACGAATCGCCCACCAGCGCGATATCCACGCCCGCCTGCTCCACCTGCGCGGCAAAGCTCGCGTCGTACGCGGTAAGCATGACGATCTTGCGCCCTTCCGCTTTCATCGCATGCAGGCTCGGCACGGTCACCGGCTTGCGAGCGGGGGCGCTTGCGTTTTCGACGTACACGGGCACTTCCTTCAATGCTGCGGTGAACAATTATCCGGCGTGGGACGGCAAAGGCTCAAGCCATTGCCTCACAGCCTTGTGTATCAACGGCTCGCAGCAGGTTACTCACACGGCCTTGCCCGGGAATTTCAAGATCGGGGGCCAGATCGTTGAGCGGCAGCAATACGAATGCCCGCTCGGAAATATGCGGATGCGGCAAGGTGAGTCGCTCATCGTTCACCGTTTGACCGGCAACGTAGAGCAGATCCAGATCGAGCGTACGCGGCCCCCAGCGCTCGCCATGACGCGTGCGCCCTGCTTCGCGTTCGATCTCAAGCAACGCATCGAGCAAGTCATGCGGCAGCAACGGCGTTTCGAGCGCGACGACCGCATTGAGGAAATCAGGTTGCTCGACGTTGCCCCATGGTGGCGTGCGATAAACACGCGAGCGAGCGAGCACCCGCGAGTTCGGAAGGCGGCCCAACTTATCTATCGCATCGAGAAGTTGCTGCTTCGAATCGCCGAGATTGCTGCCAAGCGCGATGTAGGCGCGCATCAAGTGGTTCCTGATTTACCCGCGGGTTTGCGGCGACGTTTGCGCTTGCGTGCCGCAGTGCCCCGTGCTGGCTCGATGTCACCTGCGATATGCGTGCCTTGCAACGGGAGCGCAGCGGCAAGGGTTTCGTGCGGCAATTGCTGCGCATGCGCCCACCATTGGCCGAGCTCACCGATGGCGGGCGATTCAGCCGAACGCAGCAAGAGAAAATCAAACGCGGCGCGGAAGCGTGGATGCGCCAGCAGGCGAAAAACCTTCTTGCGCTGAATATGCTCGAAGCGCGGCTGCAGCGACCAGATCTCCTCCATCGTGATCGTAAAGCGGCGTGGAATCGCGACACGCTGGCACTGCTCGGCCAGGACATGCATCGCTGCACGCGACCACGCTTCGTTGGCATCTTTGCCCTGCGTGGTCCAGGTGTGCGCCAGATCGCGCACTTCACCCCACAGCAGCAGCGCAAACAGAAATGCCGGCGTGACCGACTTGCCGTCGCTGATGCGTGCGTCAGTGTTTTCCAGGCCGTTCTCGATCAACTCACGCAACGCGTTGTCGCCACGCTTGAGCGCACGCGCCGTGGCCGGGAACATGAATTTGAGTAACCCGCATTGCTCGAGCATGCGAAAGCTCTTCAAGCCGTGCCCGGTGAGAAACATCTTGAGCGACTCATCGAAGAGCCGCGCCGGCGCCACGCCGCTGAGCAATGGCCCCAGTTCCGCAAACGGCGCAGAGGCCGACGAATCGATGCGGAAATCGAGCTTCGCCGCGAGACGTGCCGCGCGCAGCATGCGGACCGGGTCTTCGCGATAACGCGTGGTCGGATCGCCGATCAGCCGCAGCACGCGATCTTGCAGATCCTGCATCCCGCCGACGTAATCGCGCACGGCGAAATCGTCGATGCCGTAGTACATCGCGTTGACGCGGAAATCGCGGCGTAGCGCGTCTTCCTCAATCGTGCCCCATACGTTGTCGCGCACGATGCGGCCATCGACGATGTGACGATCGCCCTCGCCGCCTTCTTCCTCGCTGGTCCCGCGGAAGGTGGCAACTTCGATAATCTCCGATCCGTACACCACGTGCGCCAAGCGGAAGCGGCGACCGATCAGTCTGCAGTTGCGGAAGAGTTTCTTCACATCGTCCGGCGTTGCATTGGTGGCAACGTCGAAATCCTTCGGGTGGCCGCCCAGCAGCAGATCGCGCACGGCGCCGCCCACCAGATAGGCGTCGTAACCGGCCTCATTCAGACGATAGAGCACACGCAACGCAGCTTTGCTGATGTTCTTGCGAGAGATCGTGTGCTGCTCGCGCGGAATGATGCGTAGCGCGTGCTTGGCGTCGTTCCTGGCTTTGGAATTCAAGCGATCAAAGTCCTTGGGAGCATTCATCTTCCAATGGCATGGCCTAAACTAAGCCTGCCGGCTTGGCCCGATTGTCGCGGCCAAAAGCATTGTTCTGTGAGCGTATCCAACGATGCTCGTCACCGCCCTCGCGCGTTGCCGGGCGGGACAATTCAGCTATACTACCGCGCCTTGCAGCAATACGCTCCCATCGTCTAGTGGCCTAGGACATCGCCCTCTCAAGGCGAGAACACGAGTTCGAACCTCGTTGGGAGCGCCACCCACCCATTATGATCGGACTTCCGATCCAAAGCAGGCACACGGCAGCATGACTTTTGTCGTCACTGATAACTGCATCAAATGCAAATACACCGATTGCGTTGAAGTCTGTCCTGTCGACGCATTCCATGAAGGTCCCAACTTTCTGGCCATCAATCCCGACGAGTGCATCGATTGCACGTTGTGCGAACCCGAGTGCCCGATCAACGCGATTTACCCGGAAGATGACGTGCCTGCCGGTCAAGAGTCCTTCACTGCACTGAATAAGGAACTGGCCAAATCCTGGCCGGTCATCACTCAGCGCAAAGACGCCTTGGCCGACGCGAAAGAATGGGAAGGCAAACCCGACAAGCTCAAGCTGCTCGAGCGCTGAGAGCCTCTTCACCAATAAAAAAGCCGCCCATTGGGCGGCTTTTTTTATCTGTCGCGAGGGACTGAGCGTGGGCTCAGCCCTTTCCACCCAGACGGGACTTCAAGCTGTCGACAACCTTCGCAACGGCAGCGGCTTCGCCCTGCGCGCGAACCTGGCTCGAACCTTGGCCGCTGTTGGTCACGCTGACCACAATCTGGCGCGGAGCGACCGCCGGACCGCTGGAGCTACTGCCCTTGCCGAACATACGGCCGAAGAAACCGGCCTTTTCCACTGGCTGATCGGACGCCATCACGCTGATCGTGTAGCTAAGCGCAGTGTCGTCGTGGCTT
>NZ_DATHMR010000017.1:0-58910 GCF_035486915.1 Dyella sp.
ATCCCCACGCCGCGCGGTCTACGGCTTTTCGTCGACAGCCTGATCGAACTGCAACCTTTGCCGCGCGACGAAATGGTTCGGCTGCAACGCGAGTTGCCGCCCGGTCCGACCACCGTGCGCGATCTGGTCGGCAATGCTTCGGCGCTCCTGTCGGCGATGACGCACTTCGCCGGCGTCGTGACGGTGCCGCGCCAAACTGACTTCCCGCTGCGGCACATCGACTTCGTGCCGCTGCCCGATGCACGCGTACTGGTGATTCTGGTGTTCTCGGACAACCAGGTGCAGAACCGCGTGATTCAGCTGGCTAAAGCGCTGGATGGCAGCGAATTGGAGCAAGCCGCCAACTACATCAATGAACATTTCGTCGGCCTGCGCGTGGACGATATCCGTGCGCACCTGCTGCGCGAGTTGCGTGAAGCCAGCAGCGAACTCCACCAGATGCTTTCCAGTGCGGTCGAGTTGGCGGCGTCTTCGTTCGCCCCGCAAAACGAAGATGTGCTGATCAGCGGCCAGACCAACCTGATGGCGTATTCGGAGCTGGCCAATCTGGATCGCCTGCGCGAGCTTTTCGAGGCGTTCCACCAGAAGAATGAGCTGCTTCAGCTGATGGAAGTCTGCGCCAAGGCGCCCGGCGTGCGATTATTCATTGGTGAGGAATCGGGTTTCGCCGCGCTCGATGGCTGTAGCGTCGTCACGGCCAGTTACGGTGCTCAGGGTAGATTGTTGGGTGCGGTTGGCGTTATCGGGCCAACCCGAATGGCGTACGAGCGGGTGATTCCCGTGGTGCAGGCCACCGCCGGTTTGTTGAGTGAAGCCTTGAATAGGGCGGCTACGGCCTTATAAAACGCCTCGGGAGGCGGGTTTACCCGCAGTTTTTGATGGTCGGTATCACGTACCGGCCCAGGACGACGTTGGAGTTATTCATGCATAACAGCGATTCGCAGTCGCCCACCGGAACGCCGGAAAGCGGCGTACAGATTGAGTCGTCGGGCGCCGAGCTCGATTCCCTCAAGGCCAAGATCGCCGAGCTCGAAGCGGGCAACAAGGACCTGCGCGAGACCGTGCTGCGCGAGAAAGCCGAGCTGGAAAACCAGCGCCGCCGGCTGCACCGCGATCTGGAGCAGGCGCGCCGCTTTGCCAACGAGAAGCTGCTCAACGACCTGCTGCCGGTCTACGACAGTCTGGAACGTGGCCTATCGGTCGAAGGCGGCGATGTAAATGCCGTACGCGAAGGCCTCAGCCTTACGCTGAAGGAGCTCTTGCGTATCGCCAGCAACAACGGCCTGGTGCAGGTCGATCCGGTCGATCAACCGCTCGATCCGGAGCGTCACCACGCCGTCAGCATGGTGGAGGCCCCGGGCAAGGCGCCTGGCACCGTCGTCACCGTGCTGCAGAAAGGCTATGTATTGAACGATCGATTGCTGCGCCCGGCACTGGTGGCTGTGGCCAAGGACGACTGAACACGGCCTGCAATTCCAGTACTGCGGGGTTCAGCTGGTATTGAACGCTTTCAGCGCAACCCCATCTCTCAACCATTCGCGGCCGAGGGGCTGCCACAAGAGATTTCCGGAGCATACATATGGGCAAGATCATAGGCATCGACCTGGGCACGACCAACTCGTGCGTCGCCATCATGGATGGCAGCACCGCCAAAGTGATTGAGAATTCCGAAGGCGATCGCACCACACCTTCGATTGTGGCGTTTACCAAGGATGGGGAAGTGCTGGTCGGTGCGCCCGCCAAGCGTCAGAGCGTCACCAATCCGAAGAATACGTTCTATGCGGTGAAGCGCCTTATCGGCCGCAAATTCACCGACGCCGAAGTGCAGAAAGATCTGCACATCGTGCCGTACAGCATCCTTGCGCACGACAACGGCGATGCATGGGTAGCGACGGCTGACGGCAAGAAAATGGCACCGCAGGAAATCTCTGCGAAAGTGCTGATGAAGATGAAGAAGACCGCTGAGGATTATCTCGGCGAGCCGGTGACCGAAGCGGTGATCACCGTGCCGGCCTACTTCAACGACAGCCAGCGCCAGGCGACCAAGGACGCCGGCAAGATCGCCGGCCTGGAAGTGAAGCGCATCATCAACGAGCCGACCGCTGCCGCACTGGCTTACGGTCTGGACAAGAAGGGCGGCGATCGCAAGATTGCGGTGTACGACCTTGGTGGCGGTACGTTCGACGTGTCGATCATCGAAATCGCCGAAGTCGACGGCGAGAAGCAGTTCGAAGTGCTGGCTACCAACGGCGATACGTTCCTTGGTGGTGAAGACTTCGACATGCGCGTCATCGATTACCTGATCGAGGAATTCAAGAAGGATCAGGGCATCGACCTGCGCAAGGATCCGCTTGCACTGCAGCGTCTGAAAGATGCCGCCGAGCGCGCGAAGATCGAACTGTCGTCCTCGCATCAGACCGAAGTGAATCTGCCGTACGTCACGGCCGATGCCTCCGGTCCGAAGCATCTCAACATCAAGCTCACACGCGCCAAGCTCGAAGCGCTGGTGGAAGATCTGGTCAAGAAGACCATCGAACCGTGCCGCACCGCATTGAATGACGCCGGCCTGCGCGTGTCCGACATCGACGAAGTGATCCTCGTCGGCGGTCAGACCCGCATGCCGAAAGTGCAGGAGTCGGTGAAGGACTTCTTCGGCAAGGAACCGCGCAAAGATGTGAATCCGGACGAAGCCGTGGCCGTTGGCGCTGCGATTCAGGGCGGCGTGCTCGGCGGTTCCGTGAAGGACGTGCTGCTGCTCGACGTCACTCCGCTGTCGCTCGGTATCGAAACGATGGGCGGCGTGATGACCAAGCTGATCGAGAAGAACACTACGGTGCCGACCAAGGCGTCGCAGGTCTTCTCCACGGCTGACGACAATCAGACGGCTGTGACCGTGCATGTGCTGCAGGGCGAGCGCGAACGTGCGAACGCCAATAAGTCGCTGGGCAAGTTCGATCTGCAAGGTATCGATGCGGCGCCGCGTGGTCAGCCGCAGATCGAAGTGACCTTCGACATCGACGCTAACGGCATCCTGCACGTGTCGGCGAAGGACAAGAAGACTGGCAAGGAACAGAAGATCGAGATCAAGGCCGGCTCGGGTCTGTCCGAAGAAGAAATCGCGCGCATGGTGGCGGACGCCGAAGCGAACAAGGAAGAAGACAAGAAATTCCACGAGCTCGTCGGTACGCGCAACAAGGCCGATCAGTTGGTGCATGCCACGCGCAGTGCGCTGAAAGAGCATGGCGGCAAGGTGCCGGGTGCTCAGCTCAGCGAAATCGAAGGCGCGTTGTCCGACCTGGAAAAGGTCAAGGACGGCGACGACAAGGCGGCCATCGAGTCGAAGATTTCCAAGCTCGAGCAGGTGGCGCAGGCGCTTCAGGCCGCTGCGCAGGGTGGTGCGGGCGATGCCGGTGCACAGCAGCAGCACGGCCCGGGTCCGGGCGGTTCGTCGCAGCCCGATGATGTGGTCGATGCGGAATTCACGGAAGTGAAGAACGACGGCAAGTCGTCTTGATCGGTTAAAGTAGTTGAAAACGAGCGCCCGCAAGGGCGCTCGTTGCCGTTGGAGGGGAGGCGATGGAAAAGGGGCGGCTCGAAGCCTTCAGCGATGGCGTATTGGCCATCATCATTACCATCATGGTGCTGGAACTGAAGGTGCCGCACGGCGACAGCTGGGACGTGCTGTTCCCGCAGTGGCCGGTGTTCCTGAGCTACGTGTTGAGCTTCGTCTACGTGGGCATTTACTGGAACAATCATCATCACTTGCTGCAAGCCGCCGAGAAAGTGAATGGCGGTGTGCTCTGGATGAATCTCCATCTGTTGTTCTGGCTGTCGTTGATGCCGGTGGCAACAGGCTGGATGGGCGAAAACCATTTCGCCCGGTTACCGGTGGCGTTGTATGGCTTTGTGCTGTTGATGTGTGCGATCGCGTGGGTGCCTTTGCAGTACTGCCTGATCGCTGCCAACGGTGGCCGTGAATCCCTGCTGGCACAAGCGGTAGGCCGCGACTGGAAAGGCAAGGTCGCCGTCACCATGTACCTGATTGGCATCTTGCTGGCGTTCGTGGCGCCGTGGGTGTCGTGTTTACTTTATGCCACGGTGGCTGCGATCTGGTTCATTCCCGATCGGCGCATCGAATCGCGGATCAAGCAATGAGCAAGCGTGACTATTACGAAATTCTGAGTGTCGAACGAACGGTTACCGAAGGGGAGCTGAAAAAGTCCTTTCGTCGTCTGGCGATGAAATATCACCCGGACCGTTGCCCGGACGATCCGCACGCGCAGGAAAAATTCAAAGAGGCCAAGGAGGCCTACGAAGTTCTGTCCGACCCGCAGAAACGTTCGATGTACGACCAGTACGGGCACGCCGCTTTTGAAAATGGCATGGGCGGTCGTGGCGCCGGTGGTTTCGGCGACATGGGCGACATCTTTGGCGATATTTTTGGCGATATTTTCGGTGGCGGCGGCGGTCGCGGACGCCCGCGTCGCGGTTCGGATCTGCGCTACATCATGGAACTGGATCTCGAAGAAGCCGTGTTCGGTAGCGAGAAGAAGTTCGACATTCCCACGCAGGTGAATTGCCATCACTGCAATGGCAGCGGTTCGGACGATGGTAAAACCGTTACCTGCAGAACCTGTGGCGGCCACGGTCGCGTGCGCATGCAGAATGGGATTTTTTCCATCCAGCAAACGTGTCCGCATTGCGCAGGCAGCGGTCGCACGATCGAGAAACCGTGCAAGGAGTGCCACGGTGAAGGTCGTCTGGAAGAAACACGCACGTTGTCCGTGAATATTCCGGCAGGCGTCGACAATGGCGATCGCATCCGTCTGACCGGGCAGGGCGAAGCCGGCCCGGCAGGCACGGAACCCGGCGATCTGTACGTGGAAGTGCGTGTGCGCGAGCACGCCATCTTCCAGCGCGAAGGCAACAACCTTTATTGCGAACTGCCTATTCGCTTCGCGCAAGCCGCGTTGGGTGCGGAGCTGCAGGTTCCCACCCTTGATGGCGAAGTGCCGATTGCGATTCCCGCCGAAACGCAAACGGGTCAGCAGTTCACGCTGCGCGGGCGCGGTGTGAAATCGGTGCGTGGCGGTCGTACGGGTGATCTGATCTGCCGTGTCGTTGTCGAAACACCGGTGCGTCTGACACGCGAACAGCGCGACTTGTTTGAACAGCTGGAAGCAACCTTTGCCAATGGCGAGGCCGACAAGCACACGCCACGTGCCAAGACCTGGGTCGATGGCGTCAAGCAGTTCTGGTCGCGCGTCACCTCGTAAAGCACTACTTGTCGCCCGGCCTTGTTGCCAGTTCGGGCAAACGCGCTACCCTGTTCCGATAGATCGAGGAACAGTCGCATGACGCAACCTATCCGTGTTGCCATCAATGGTGCGTCCGGCCGCATGGGCCGGGCGCTGCTCGCGCTGGTACGCGAAGATCGCCGCTTCGAGCTGGTGCATGCGGGTGTTTCCGCGGGATCGGATCATGATGGCAAACCGGTGTTCGGCGAGCTGTCCACGTCGATTCGCTATAGCCACGACTGGCAGTCGGCACGTAACGCCGATGTGATCGTCGACTTCAGCGGTCCGGATGGACTTGCCGCGGCTTTGACGCATTGCGTGGAACACGGTGCGGCGCTTGTTACCGGCACTACCGGCATCGATGCATCGCTTCAAAAACGGGTGACAGAAGCTGCCTCGCGCATCGCAGTGTTGCATGCAGCAAACTTCAGCCTCGGCGTTGCGGTGCTGACACGCCTGCTGCGCGAAGCCGCTGCGGCGTTGCCGGATTGGGATCTGGAAATCATCGAATCGCATCACTCGCGAAAGGAAGATGCGCCTTCAGGCACCGCGCTTGCGCTAGGACATGTCGCCGCCGATGCGCGTGGAACCACGCTGGAGAAAGATGGCGTATTCGCGCGCGAGGGACGGCCGGGTGCGCGTCCTCGTGGTGCGATCGGCTTTGCCGTCGTGCGCGGCGGCGATGTTGTCGGAGAACACGAGGCTTTGCTGTTAGGTCAGGGCGAGCGCGTAGAGTTGAGCCATCGCGCCACCGACCGCTCGATCTTCGCGCGCGGTGCGCTGGAAGCCGCGGCTTGGCTGGCAGGTCACCAGCCAGGTGCTTACAGCATCGATCAAATGCTGCAGTCGCGGCAGGCAAAAACGACCGCATAGACCGTCGACCGGTTGTTCGTATTCCCGGACCCCTGTACCATCCGCCCCGTTGTCATTGGGGAGTAGCCATCCTCGCTGCACAAGGCGCCACGCCTTCGTACCGGGGAATCCGCGTCAACATACTTGAAGCCTTGATGCTTCATGGCGCGGATGGTTGTCGCAGACAGTCACGTCAGCGATGGTCCGGCGAGACCTTTGGCCACACACGACTCACCCCGCCGGGCGAGGACGTGCGTGTGCCATGGGTTTTCTCGCTCGCCCGGCCCGGAATGTTCCATGCTCATCACGACGCTGCTCTTCCTGCTGTCCGCCGGGGTCATTTATTTGGCCTGCGAGTATTTCGTCAACGGCATCGAATGGCTGGGGCAAAAGCTCAATCTGAGTGCGACCGCCACCGGCACTGTGCTTGCGGCATTCGGTACGGCGTTGCCCGAGAGCGCAGTGACCTTCGTTGCGGTAATCCTTGGACGAACGCCTGAAGTTCGCGATATCGGCGTCGGCGCGGCGATGGGCGGTCCGCTGGTGCTCGCTACCATTGCTTATGCCGTGGTCGGCGTCGCCTTGTGGATCAATTGCCGCCGTCTGGGTCGAAACGACACACGAGTACGCGCGGGAGAAACGCGGCTTGCGCGCGATCAGGCGTGGTTTCTTTCGATTTTTGTTGTGAAGTGCACGCTTGGTCTGATCGCCTTCGCGTTTAAGCCATGGCTTGGCGTGCTGTTTCTCGCTGCCTACGCACTTTACGTGTGGCGGGAGCTTAATCACAACGATGAAACGTCTAATGATGAAGCGCTTGAGCCACTGAAATTTCAGCCCCGTTCGGAAGTGCCGACGTTGACAATGGTCGTGATACAGACCGTGTTCGCGCTAGTGGTGATTGCTGTCGCTTCCCACGTTTTCGTATCGCAAATCGAATCAATTGGCGTGGCGATGCATTTGCCGCCGCATCTGGTAGCGCTCCTGCTGAGCCCGGTTGCGACGGAATTACCTGAAACGATGAACGCGCTTATCTGGGTGCGTCAGGGTAAAGAACGCTTGGCGCTTGCCAATATTTCGGGCGCGATGATGATTCAGGCCACTGTGCCCAGCGCCTTGGGCCTGTTTGCGACGCCGTGGATGTTCGACAAGCCGCTGATCGCGTCGGGCATTGTCACCACGCTTGCGATCGTCTATCTGTGTTGGCTGTTCCATCGAGGACGCGTCGACGGGCGTTGGCTGGTGCCGGTCGGATTGCTCTACGGGGTGTTCGCCCTTTACGTGGGGTGGCACTTTTTCAGCGCGTGAAGAGCGAAAGGTTTACGCGTCGCGCGTCTTGTGCGACGCGCTGCGATCGCGATCGGCACCCAGCTTACGGTCCAGTACGCCAAAGATTTTCTTGAAGGCGCGCGAAAACTTTCCGCGCTTGGTCTTACGCAACTTCTCTTCTTCACTGGTAAGCCACGCCACCTGGATCACGCGGCGCTCCCCTTCGTAGGGCAGGTGACCGTGGAAGGAGTTGTCGCAACGCTTGAACACGGCGAACTCGCCATATAGCGGCTTGAGTTCGGGCGCGGCCATATCGTCGATGTTGTCGATTCGATTCAAGAAACGCAGGCAGCCATCGCTAGTGTCCGGCCACTGCGTGTTCAAGTAGAGCAGGGCGGTGGCGACTTTCGAGCGACTATCCGTATGGATGGTGCCGTGACGCTTGTTCAGCGCGCGGCACAAGGTCACCAGCGTCGGATATTGGCCCAGATTTTCGATGCCCAGATGGCGCCCGATCGCGCTGGCGAACTGCGGCGTGGTCATCTGCTCGACAAGCGCATTGACCGACGGGCCACAGTCCACCGGGTCATAAGGGAAGAAGCCTGCGCTGGCGTACTTGGGGAAGTCGCGCTCCAGGTCGCCGCGTGCATCATCCGGCAGCTGGCCGTGCGCAATCATGAACGGGAAGGGTTGCTCCCGTATATCCGTATCGGGACGGTCAAGTCGGATCGGATCGAGCAACACAGTCGCATTCATGAAGTATGGGAGGTTCACCGGCTAAGTAGCCGCCAGTCTAGCGCGAGAGCGACACACCTGACGCGTCGTGGCGCGTTTTTCATGACCGGTTTAGGTGGACAGAAAGGCCGCCACCGCTTAAAATTTATACCCGCCCGAGACTCTCCATGACCCAAGGTCCACAAGCCTGCTTTGTTGCGGCTTGCGGACTTTGCTGCACCTAAAGGCGGCCCCACATGCCCATTTCCGCTCTGCTTGCCCTCGAAGACGGCAGCGTATTTCACGGCCACTCCGTGGGTGCGACTGGCGACACCGTTGGCGAAGTTGTTTTCAACACAGCGATGACGGGCTATCAGGAGATCCTCACCGATCCTTCCTATGCCCGCCAGATCGTCACCCTTACGTACCCCCACATCGGCAATACTGGCTGCAACGACGAAGACGCCGAATCGACCGCCGTCCACACCGCCGGCCTGATCGTTCGCGACGTCCCTCGCCGCGCAAGCAACTGGCGTAGCACCGAAAGCCTGCCCGATTACCTCAAGCGCCACGGCATCGTCGCCATTGCTGGTATCGATACGCGCCGTCTTACCCGCATTCTTCGCGACAAAGGTGCACAGAACGGTTGCATCGTTGCTGGCGAATCGATCGATGTCGACGCGGCGCTCGCCAAGGCGCGCGCGTTCCCCGGATTGAACGGCATGGATCTGGCCAAGGTAGTCAGTGTCGACAAGTCTTACGGCTGGAACGAAGGCGTCTATGACCTCGACCGCACGGCGTTCCGTCAGCCGGCGAAGCGTTTCAAGGTCGTCGCCTACGACTATGGCGTGAAGCGCAACATTCTTCGCCTGCTCGCCGAGCAGGGGTGCGAGATCACTGTCGTACCCGCGCAAACATCTGCGTCCGACGTGCTGGCCATGAAGCCCGATGGCGTGTTTCTTTCCAACGGACCGGGCGATCCGGCCGCGTGCGATTACGCGATTGCCGCCACGCGCGAATTCCTCGATGCGAAGATTCCGTTGTTCGGCATCTGCCTAGGTCATCAGATCATGGGCGCTGCGGTCGGTGCGAAGACATTGAAGATGAAATTCGGTCATCACGGTGCAAACCATCCGGTGAAAGATCACGACGATGGTCGCGTGTTGATCACCTCGCAGAACCACGGCTTCGCGGTCGATGCCGCGACGCTGCCTTCCAATGTGCGCATTACGCATACCTCGTTGTTCGATGGTTCGCTGCAAGGCTTCGCACTTACCGATCGTCCAGCGTTCTGCTTCCAAGGCCACCCGGAAGCTAGTCCAGGTCCGCACGACATTGGTTATCTGTTCGATCGTTTTGCCAAGCTGATGCAGGAGGCCCGCTGAGATGGCCAAACGTACCGATATCAAGAGCATTCTCATCATCGGGGCCGGTCCGATCGTCATCGGCCAGGCCTGCGAGTTCGACTACTCCGGCGCGCAGGCATGCAAAGCGCTGAAGGAAGAGGGCTACCGCGTCATCCTGGTGAACTCCAACCCCGCCACGATCATGACCGATCCGGAGACGGCCGATGCCGTCTACATCGAGCCGATCAACTGGCAGACGGTGGAACGCATCATCGCGAAAGAACGCCCGGATGCTGTGCTGCCGACGATGGGCGGCCAGACCGGTTTGAACTGCGCACTCGATCTGGCCGACAACGGTGTACTCGAGAAGTACGGAGTCGAACTGATCGGTGCATCGCGCGAAGCCATTCGCATGGCCGAAGACCGCGAGCTGTTCCGCGTCGCGATGTCGGAAATCGGTCTGGAGTGCCCGAAAGCAGCAGTGGCGCGTTCCTTCGAACAGGCTGTGGAAATCCAGACCACCGTGGGTTATCCGACGATCATTCGCCCCAGCTTCACGCTGGGCGGTTCGGGCGGCGGCATTGCCTACAACCGCGAAGAATTCGAAGAGATCGTCAAGCGCGGCCTGGAGCTTTCGCCGGTACACGAAGTGCTGGTGGAAGAATCTGTGCTCGGCTGGAAAGAATTCGAGATGGAAGTGGTTCGCGACAAAGCGGACAACTGCATCATCGTGTGCTCGATCGAAAACCTCGATCCGATGGGTGTCCACACGGGCGACTCGATCACCGTCGCGCCCGCACAGACACTCACTGACAAGGAATACCAGCGCCTGCGCGACGCCTCCATCGCCGTGCTGCGCAAGATCGGTGTGGATACGGGCGGCTCCAATGTGCAGTTCGGTGTAAATGCCGAAACCGGCCGCGTCGTTGTCATCGAGATGAATCCGCGCGTGTCGCGTTCGTCGGCGCTGGCCTCGAAGGCGACGGGTTTTCCCATTGCCAAGATCGCAGCGAAGCTCGCTGTCGGTTACACGCTCGATGAACTGAAGAACGACATCACCGGTGGTCTCACGCCGGCATCGTTCGAGCCGACCATCGACTACGTCGTCACCAAGATTCCGCGCTTTGCCTTCGAGAAATTCCCTCAGGCCGATGCACGTCTCACGACCCAGATGAAGTCGGTGGGTGAAGTGATGGCGATGGGCCGCAGTTTCCACGAATCGCTGCAGAAGGCGTTGCGCGGCCTGGAAATCGGCAAGACCGGTCTTAATCCGACGGGTCTGGACATCGACACGGAAGATGGTCTGGCAACGCTCAAGCGCGAACTGCGCGAGCCGCGTCCGGATCGCGTGTTCCATCTGGCCGATGCGTTCCGTGCAGGCCTCACGCTTGAAGAAGTCCACGAACTGAGTCGTGTCGATCCATGGTTCCTCGCGGCCTTCGAAGACATCGTTCTGACTGAAAAGGAAGTGCAGGAGCAAGGCCTTTCTGCGCTGGACGCATCGCGCATGCGCGAACTTAAGCGCCTTGGTTTTTCCGATGCGCGTATCGCCGAGCTGACCAGCACGAACGAAGCGGCGATTCGTCATCTGCGCCGCACGTTGGGCGTTCGCCCGGTCTACAAACGCGTGGACTCCTGCGCCGCCGAATTCGCCACGCACACGGCTTATATGTATTCGACCTACGAGGAAGAGTGCGAAGCCAATCCGACCAACCGCGACAAGATCATCGTGCTGGGCGGCGGTCCGAACCGTATCGGTCAAGGTATCGAATTCGACTATTGCTGCGTGCATGCTGCGCTCGCACTGCGCGAAGACGGATTCGAGACCATCATGGTCAACTGCAATCCGGAAACGGTCTCGACCGACTACGACACGTCCGATCGCTTGTATTTCGAGCCGTTGACGCTCGAAGACGTGCTGGAAATAGTCGACCTTGAAAAACCGAAAGGCGTCATCGTGCAGTACGGCGGTCAGACGCCGCTCAAGCTCGCTCGTGCACTGGAAGCGGCCGGCGTGCCGGTCATTGGTACATCGCCCGATTCGATCGATCTGGCCGAAGATCGCGAACGCTTCCAGCAAATGATCACCAAGCTGGGTCTGACGCAGCCGCCGAATCGCACTGCGCGCAATGCCGATGAAGCGTTGGCGCTGGCGCGCGAGATCGGTTATCCGCTCGTCGTGCGTCCCAGCTATGTGCTGGGCGGTCGCGCGATGGAGGTCGTGTACGACGACGCGGATCTTTCGCGCTACATCCGCGAAGCCGTGCAGGTGTCGAACGATTCGCCCGTGCTGCTGGATCGCTTCCTCGATCACGCGGTCGAAGTGGACGTCGACATCATTGCCGACACGACGGGCAACGTGCTCGTTGGCGGCATCATGGAGCACATCGAAGAAGCTGGCGTGCATTCGGGCGATTCGTCCTGCTCGCTGCCGCCTTATTCGCTGTCACCTGCGATCCAGGACGAACTGCGTCGACAAGTCAGCCTGATGGCGAAGGAACTGAAAGTCATTGGCCTGATGAACACGCAGTTTGCGATTCAGGGCGACACAGTATTCATTCTGGAAGTGAATCCGCGCGCATCGCGCACGGTGCCGTTCGTTTCCAAGGCGACAGGCGTTCCCCTCGCTAAGATCGCGGCACGTTGCATGGCTGGCCGCAGCCTGGCGGAGCAGGGAACCACACGCGAAGTCATTCCGGCTTACTACTCAGTAAAGGAAGCTATCTTCCCGTTCCTGAAGTTCCAGAACGTCGATCCGATCCTCGGGCCGGAAATGCGTTCGACGGGCGAAGTGATGGGTGTGGGTCGCAGCTTCGGCGCTGCGTTTGCACGCGGCCATGATGCAGCCGGCATCAAGACACCGCCCAAAGGCAAAGTGTTTGTTTCGGTACGAGATGCTGACAAGGACCGCCTGCTGTCTATTGCAAAAGACATCATGGCGCGCGGTTTCAGTCTTGTCGCCACGTCCGGTACAGCCGCCTACCTCACGAGCCATGGCGTTGCGTGCGAGCGCATCAACAAGGTGCTCGAAGGTCGCCCGCATATCGTCGATCTGATCAAGAACGGCGAAATCGTCTATATCGTCAACACCACTGAGGGCAAGCAGGCGATCGCCGACTCGTTCTCGATCCGCCGCGAAGCCTTGCAGCATCGCGTTACCTACTCAACCACCGTCGCAGGCGCGCGCGCGCTGGTGCATTCGCTGGATTTCCACGATACCGGCGAAGTGCACAGTCTGCAGGAACTTCACAAGGAGCTGAGCGCATGAGTCGCGCCCCCATTACCAAGGTAGGTTCGGAACGCTTGCGCGGCGAACTGGATCGTTTGAAGTCGGTCGAGCGCCCGAAGATCATCGCGGCGATTGCCGAAGCCCGCGCACACGGCGATTTGAAAGAAAACGCCGAGTATCACGCAGCGCGCGAACAGCAGAGCTTCATCGAGGGTCGCATCGCCGAGCTGGAAGCCGCGCTGTCGACGGCCGAAGTCATCGACGTGTCGCGCCTGACGCCGGGCAACAAGGTTGTGTTCGGTGCCACGGTGGACCTGGAAGACGAAGACAGCGGTGAGGCGGTGACGTATCAGATCGTTGGCGATCTTGAAGCCGACATCAAGCAGCGCTTGATCGCCGTGTCCTCGCCGATTGCACGCGCGCTGATCGGTAAAAGCGCAGGCGATAGCTTCGAGTTCAAAGCACCCAACGGTGTGAAGCATTACGAAATCACGGGCGTCAGTTACCAATAGGCGTTCCAAAAGCAACTAAGTTTGTACAAACAAGGCTCCGTAGAAATACGGAGCCTTGTTTGTTTCAAATCGCCGCCAGCGGCACTTACGGATTCTGAGGACAGAACCCGGAGATAAGAGCCGATGCTTCTTCCGGTGCGTCTTTGATAGGGTGGTACATAAGAAGAATCTGCAGATCGAGGACGCAATGAACCACGATCGGCACCAAAAGATTTCCGGTGAGAATGGCGAGCAGGCCAAGCATCAAGCCAGCGATCATCGTTCTCACGACGCCCGTCGCTCCTTGGTAGATGTGACCACATCCAAAAGCGAGCGAGCTAAGCAACCACGCAAGTGTGATACCGAGTGCAGGACCTCCATAGAGATGTCCTCGCAGATATTGAAGCAGAAATCCTCGGTACAGCAGTTCTTCGCATACACCCGCAGTGACGCTGACGAGTGCCCACCATAGTCGTTCTGATGTCGTCACTGGCATCATGAAGACCAAGGAAGGCATCGCTTTGCGATAGCGCAGTCGAACGCTTGGGTTGAATGCACATTTAATGCCGGGCCAGAGCGCTAATAGGAAAAAGGTTGTTACGCATACGGCAGCTGCATAGTGAGCAATCCGATTGTGGAAGAGCCAAAACGCTTCACCGGCTCGTGGTGCTACCCAAAACAAGGTTGTGAATGAGGTCAGCGCGAGCACGATGACCGTCGCCAGCGATGTCGAGGTGACTATCTTGCGATAGATGGCGAGTCGGGCTGTGCTGCTGCTGAATTCCTTCAGTCGCTTTAGCCCACGCAAGTCGGCGAAAGGTACGACCGCCGCAAGCGTAATGGCCACGATGTCTTGAGCGACGCCAACGGTGCGTTGCACGTCCATGGAGACCCCAAAAAGTAAATGTGAATTTACATTTACATATTTCCTGCTTACTGTCTAGTCATGCCGAAGACAAAAAAACGCCCCGAGCACGAGCCCAAGCAGCAGCGAAGTCGGGAAACGCTGGACCGCCTGCTCGCGGCAACGATCAAAATCCTGGATCAGGAGGGTATGGAAGGCGCAGTGATTCCGAAAATAGCCGCCGCGGCCAAGGTTGCTCCGGCGAGCGTTTACCGGCGCTTTGCGGACAAGGATGCATTGCTGCGATCTGCCTTCCTGCACATGCTGCGCAAAAGCAATGAGACCAATCGCGAGCTCCTTGGAAAAGCGCTGCTTCGGAAGACCCTGGAAGAAAGCGCTGCGGAGCTAATGAACGGATTGTTGGAGCAATACAAACGCCATCCTCGCTTGATGCGAGCGTTGGCGAAATTCGTGGAGACGGATGCGGACCCTGATTTTGCGAGAGAGAGTCGATTGCATGTGGCCGAAAACATCAGCCTCATCGTGGACGCTTTGCTGGCTTTTAGAGGGGAGATTGAACACCGCTTTCCCCGCCGCGCGCTTCAATTTGCGGTGCTTACAGCAGCTAGTGCGATCGAAGGTTATGCGCTCGATCCATCGTCCATGTGGCACGTAGTGGCTCCGGTTTCGGAGAAAGAGCTGAAGGCTGAGCTGGCGCGCGGTTTCGTGGCTTATTTGCGGCACCGATGAAAATCGCATGCATGGAAGCCCTGCATTTGGGCATAAAAAAAGCCGCTTCGCAGCGGCTTTTTCATGTATTCGTAGCGCTAATCAACGCTGACGCGCTTTGAAGCGCGGGTTGCTCTTGCAGATCACGAACACTTTGCCGCGACGGCGCACAACCTTGCAGTCACGGTGCCGCTGCTTGGCGGACTTCAAAGAGGAAAGCACCTTCACGGCAGGCTCCTGAAACGATGTGAGTCAAAGAAAGCGTAGAAGTATAACTATTTGAATCACTTATCACAAGCCTAAGACTTGCTTGGCCTCAGAAACCGTTTGAAGGAACTGCTGGACCACCGGCGAGGGGTTTTCAATGCGACTGGCAACGGCCAGAAGCAGGTAGGCGTCCGGATCGGCCAGAGGGACATAACTCACCCCTGCCAGCTGGACGGCCCGCATGCTGGCAGGGACAAGCGCCAGGCCGATGCCCGCGGCAACCAGTGCGATCAGGCCGTTGATCTGCTGGGCCTGCTGCCGTACCAACGGATGAAAACCAGCCCTGGCGGCGAGCAGAACCAGTCTGTCGTACAGCGTTGCGGCAAGTTCGCGCGGTTGGATTACAAACGGTTCGCCAGCGATCTCGCCTATTTCCAGGCTTGGACGTCCAGCCAGACGGTGACCCGAGGGCAGGGCGAGCAGAAGCGGCTCGCGATCGATAACATCCAGCCGCAAAGCGTGAGCGTCTTCCTCGTGGCTGGGTTCGTCACGCACGAAACCGACGTCGATCTGACCGGCGCGCAGCGCTGTAAATTGAGGCTCGGTATACATCTCGCTAAGCCATACACGAACATTCGGTGCGTTCTGGCCAAGCCGCAGCAGGATTTGCGGCAGAGCGGGGTGAAAGGACACCGATACGGTGTAAGCCAGTTTGAGATGCCCGCTGAATCCTGCTGCGGCTTCTGTCACCTTGACCCGCGTTTCCTCTGCCATCGCAAGAATCTGACGCGCCTGTTCGAGGAAGATTTGGCCGGGGGCGGTCAAGCTGACATTCCTCTTATCCCGGTCGAGCAGCCGAATGCCTAGATCCTGCTCAAGTGCCTGGATCTGCTGGGACAGGGGAGGTTGCGACAAATACAAGCGCTGCGCAGCCCGCGTAAAGCTGAGCTCTTCGGCTACCGCCACGAAATAGCGCAATTGGCGAAAATCAAACATATATGACTTTCGTATTAATAGGGGGCTAAATATATATTTGATTCTGTATCGTGTCGATCATAATATGATCTCCGTCGCGGCACTGACCCCTCCCCCCGAGTGCCGCTGACCCTCGCCCCGCAGCGATGCTACCCCCGCGGTATTCGGCCTCCCTCCCCAGAGCCACTACCGACGCATCGCTGGCGGGGCGCTTCCTTTTCTGCGTTCCAAAATAAAGCCTTACAGAACTCTTTTAGAGTTCCGCGGCAAGTCGTGTACCTTGCGCGATAGCTCGTTTGGCGTCCAGTTCGGCGGCGACATCGGCACCTCCGATTACGTGCACGCGCTGTCCGTGGGAGGTCAGTGCGTCCGCGAGACTTCGGTTCGGTTCCTGGCCCGCGCAGATAACGACGTTGTCGACAGGTAGCACCTGCGGCTTGCCGTCGATGGTGATGTGCAGACCCTCGTCATCGAATCGATCATAGGCGACGCCGCCGACCATCGTGACTTTCTTGTTTTTCAACGTCGCGCGATGCACCCACCCGGTGGTTTTGTTCAAGCGCGCGCCAGGACGACCTTCCGAGCGTTGAAGCAGCCAGATCTGTCGTGCGGGAGGCTCAGGTTGCGCGGTTTTCAATCCGCCGCGTTCTTCCAGTGTCATATCCACGCCCCATTCTTGCGTCCATCGCGCGATATCGGTGGTGGGTGAGGGCGCGTGTTCGGTCAGGAATTCCGCAACGTCAAAACCGATGCCGCCTGCACCGATGATCGCAACGCGGTGTCCAGCCAGTTTGTCGTGCGCCAGGATGTCGAGATAACTCAGTACGCGCGAATCATCGCTTCCGGGAAAACTTAGCTTGCGCGGCGTGATACCGGTTGCAATCACGACGTCGTCAAAACGCTGCGCGCGAATCGATTCGGCATTGGCGGTTTCACCTAATTGAATGTGTACGCCGACGTCGGTCAGGCGGTTGCGAAAATAGCGCAACGTCTCCTGAAATTCTTCCTTTCCCGGGATGCGTTTGGCGTAGTTGAACTGACCGCCGATTTGATTCGCTGCATCGATCAACGTGACATCGTGACCGCGTTCGGCAAGTGTTGCTGCGCATGCCATGCCCGCCGGGCCGGCACCGACAACGCCTATGCGCTTGCGCGTTTGAGCGGGCACGATCTTCAATTCGGTTTCATGGCATGCACGGGGGTTGACCATGCAGCTCGCGCGCTGATTCTGAAAGACGTGATCGAGGCATGCCTGGTTGCAGGCAATGCACGTATTGATACGATCGCTGCGATCGGCCTTTGCCTTGACTGCCCATTCCGGATCGGCGAGCAGGGGGCGCGCCATCGACACCATATCAGCTTCACCGCTTGCGATGATCTGCTCAGCCACGTCGGGCATGTTGATGCGATTGGTCGTGATGAGGGGAATGGACACTTCGCCTTTCAACTTCTTCGTGACCCACGCAAAACCTGCGCGGGGCACGCTCGTCACAATTGTCGGCACACGAGCTTCGTGCCAGCCAATACCCGTGTTGATGATGCTGGCACCGGCTGCTTCAATCGCTTTCGCCAGCGTCACGATCTCTTGCCAATCTTGGCCGTTCTCGACGAGATCGAGCATGGACAAGCGATAGATGATGATGAAATCCGGGCCAACGGCCTTGCGCATGCGGCGTACGATTTCCACCGGAAAACGCATGCGACGCGTTGCATCGCCGCCCCATTCGTCGTTGCGCTGATTGGTACGTGCGGCGATGAACTGATTAATCAAATAGCCTTCCGAACCCATGACTTCGACACCGTCATAACCGGCATCTTGTGCCAGCTTGGCACAGCTAACGAAATCGTTGATGGTGCGTTTGACGCCGCGCGCGCTGAGTGCACGAGGTGTGAATGGTGTGATCGGCGATTTGATGCGCGAGGGTGCAACGGACAACGGGTGATAACCGTAACGGCCTGCGTGCAAAATCTGCATGCAGATGCGCCCGCCTTCCGCGTGCACAGCCTGCGTCACTTTACGGTGCCGAGGTTTGTGCCAAGGCATCGTGAGGCGACCGCCGAAGGGCTTCAACCAGCCCTCGATACTAGGTGCTATGCCGCCCGTCACCATCAAGCCCACACCACCGCGCGCGCGTTCGGCGAAATACGCGGCGAGCTTGTCGAAATCGGCGGCTTTGTCTTCCAGCCCGGTATGCATCGATCCCATCAGGATGCGGTTGGGCAAGGTGGCGTTGCCCACTCGGAGCGGGGCGAAGAGATGGGGGTAGTTCATGCGACGACCGTGTTCAAACGATCGTATGAATGTGCCGATTTATCTCTGTGGGCGCAAGTGGCCCATGCGGGTCAGGTGACCCTTACGGCAGCAATTGTCGTACCAGGGAGATGTACTGCCGCATGGCTTCGTCTTGCGGCATGCCCTTCAGTTTTGCCCAGGCTTCCTGCTTGGCGGTACCGATGAAATCGAAGAAACCCGGCTGGCAGCCATGGACATCACCGTCAGAACCCTGTTTGTAGTACGCGTAGAGCTGCAGAAGGGTGTCGTTGTCGGGACGTTCGCCAAACCGCTTGATGTCCCTAGCGGCCTGTTCGAACTCGCTACGGAGATCATTCATGGCGGGTGCTTGCGACGAAACGTCGATGAGTTGAGAGCTGGCTAGCATGTGCTTAGTACCCCATTAAACAAGTTAAGCTAAGCACTTCCCGTGCCATCAGGTCATCCCATGCCCGCGAGTCCGCCTGCGCCCGTACTTACCATCGACGGACCTTCCGGATCAGGCAAAGGCACCATCAGTCGGCTGGTAGCCGAGCATCTGGGCTGGCGTCTGCTTGATTCCGGGGCGTTATACCGGGCAGTGGGCTATGCAGCGGGCATGGCAGGTTTGGACCTGTCCGATGCCGAGGCGGTCACCCGATGCGCGGAGACGACCAAAATCCAGTTCCGCGCGGCGGTTGATAATGGCGAGACCCGCGTCATTGTCAATGGTCATGATGCCACGGATGAGCTCCGGACCGAGACCGCAGGGGCTGCCGCGTCGGCCATTGCCTCGGTCCCTTCGGTCCGCCAAGCCTTGGTAGCGCTGCAGTTGAGCTTCCGCAAGCCGCCCGGGCTGGTGGCCGACGGCCGGGACATGGGCACGGTGATCTTTCCCGATGCCCCGTTCAAGGTGTTCCTCACCGCTAGCGCGGCCGAAAGGGCGAAAAGACGTTATAAGCAGTTGAAGGAAAAGGGGCTAAGCGTTACACTTGCATCCCTTCAGAGCGAAATTGAAGCGCGCGATACCCGCGATGCATCCCGGGCTGTCGCGCCGCTCAAACCCGCCCGCGATGCGGTGTTGGTGGATACCACCGGCATGGGGATCGAGGATGTGGTCGCAAAGGTTTTGACCGTCGTCAAACCGTGAAACGGTTGCGGCGGTATTGGTGCTCCATGTCACGGCATGGGGTTGTGGTCAACGGTGTGAGGAAGCGATTTCCAAATCACCCATAACCGGTGGGCCTCGCCCATGCGCGAATATCCGACGGCGCATGTGCATAAGGGCCTTTTCTTATTTACGGAATCAACATGACTGAAAGTTTTGCCGAGCTGTTTGAACAGAGCCAACAGGCCATCTCCAAGCTGAAGCCGGGCGCCATCGTCACGGGTATCGTTGTGGAAATCCGCAATGACGTCGTCGTGATCAACGCTGGCCTCAAGAGCGAAGGCATCGTCCCGATCGAACAGTTCAAGGACGAGAAGGGCGAGTTGGAAGTGCAGGTGGGTGATGAGGTGAAGGTTGCCCTCGATGCCCTGGAAGACGGCTTCGGCGAGACCAAGCTCTTCCGCGAGAAGGCCAAGCGTTCGATGGTGTGGGACGACCTGGAGCAAGCGTTCGACAAGGAAGAAACCATCACCGGCATGATCTCGGGCAAGGTAAAGGGTGGCTTCACCGTCGACATCAAAGATGTCCGCGCGTTCCTTCCCGGTTCGCTCGTCGACGTTCGTCCGGTGCGCGATCCGGTTTACCTCGAGGGCAAGGCACTCGAATTCAAGATCATCAAGCTCGACCGCAAGCGTAACAACGTTGTGGTCAGCCGCCGCGCTGTTGTCGAGACCGAGTTCTCCGAAGAGCGCGAGAAGCTGCTGGAACGCCTGACCGAAGGCGCAGTGGTGAAGGGCACCGTCAAGAACCTCACCGACTACGGCGCGTTCGTGGATCTGGGTGGTATCGACGGTCTGCTGCACATCACTGATATGGCGTGGAAGCGTGTGCGTCATCCGTCTGAAGTCGTCAACGTCGGCGACGAGCTGGATGTTCGCGTGCTCAAGTACGACCGCGAGCGCAATCGCGTATCGCTGGGTCTGAAGCAGCTGGGCGACGATCCGTGGGTCAACATCTCGCGTCGTTATCCGGTCGGCAGCCGTCTGTTCGGCAAGGTCTCCAACGTCACCGATTACGGTTGCTTTGTTGAGATCGAACCGGGCGTCGAAGGCTTGGTCCACGTGTCCGAAATGGATTGGACCAACAAGAACGTCAATCCGGCCAAGGTTGTGCAGGTTGGCGACGAAACCGAAGTGATGGTGCTGGACGTTGATGAAGAGCGTCGCCGCATCTCGCTGGGTATCAAGCAGACGCGTTCCAATCCGTGGGAAGCGTTCGCAGCGATGCACAAGAAGAACGACAAGGTGTCCGGTCAGATCAAGTCGATCACCGATTTCGGCATCTTCATCGGTCTGGATGGCGGCATCGATGGTCTGGTGCACTTGTCCGACATCTCCTGGCAGGCGTCGGGTGAAGACCTTGTTCGCAACTTCAAGAAGGGCGACGAGATCGAAGCCGTGGTGCTTGCTGTTGATCCGGAGCGTGAACGCATCTCGCTCGGCATCAAGCAGATGGAGCAGGATCCGTTCGGTCATTTCATGGCCGTCCATCCGCGCGGCACCATCGTCAACGGCACCGTGAAGGAAGTTGACGCCAAGGGTGCGGTGATCGATCTGGGTGATGGTGTGGAGGGTTACCTCCGCGCAAACGACATCGCTAAGGAGCGCATCGAAGATGCTACGCAGCATCTGAAGGTGGGCGACAAGGTTGAAGCCAAGTTCACGGGCATGGACCGTAAGGGGCGCCAGTTGTCGCTGTCGATCCGCGCCAAGGATGAGGAAGAGCTGCAAGACGTGATGGCGGAATATTCGTCGGCGTCCGGTGGCACGACCAAGCTTGGTGCGTTGCTCAAAGAGCAGCTCAACAAGGCTGACTAAGCAGTGCTTGCAGTGGGGCGGCGGCAACGCCGCCCCTACTCGTTCCACGTCACGGACATTGGGGACCCATGACCAAATCCGAGCTCATTGAGGCGCTAGCTAGGCGCCAGACCCACCTTGCGTTTGGCGACGTCGAGTTGGCAGTCAAGAACGTCATCGAACAGATGAGTCAGGCCTTGGCTACCGGCGAACGTATCGAAGTACGCGGTTTCGGCAGTTTCGCCCTGCATTACCGTCCGCCACGTATGGGTCGCAATCCCAAAACTGGCGACGCGGTTGCGTTGCCCGGCAAGCATGTACCGCATTTCAAGCCCGGCAAAGAGCTGCGCGAGCGCGTCAACATGCATCTGGAGCACAAGGGCGGTTAAACCGTTTCACGCTCGACACGCACGTATTCCGACAGGCAGGCGACTTATAGTCGACCCTGCCTTTCTTTTTTTTGCGAATGGCGCAGCGCTGACTGCAACTGAATTGACGTGCCGTCATGCCTGTGCCACTCACAGTCAATCAGGTAAAGTTGTGCAATGCGATTGATCGTGACGCTACTACTGCTGTTGTTCATCGCCGGGGGTGTTGTACTCGGGGCTCTCAATGCCGATCTCGTCGGTTATGACCTCGCCTTCGCGCGTGTCCAGGTTCCCAAGGGGGCGGCCTTGCTCGCCGTGCTGGCGCTCGGCTGGGTACTTGGGGGATTGACGGCCTGGCTCGGCGTGACGACCCGACATCGGCGCGAACGACGGCATGCTGCCAAGGCTCCGGGCGCGAAGGTATCAAAGACATCATGAGCGCCTTCTACCCGCTGCTGGCTTTACTCATACCGGCGGCCTTTTTAAGCGGCTGGTGGACAGCCCGGCGTGCCGGTGTGCGCCGTTCGGGCGCGCAGGTCAGCGAGCTATCTTCCGACTACTTCCGTGGCTTGAACTACCTGCTCAACGAGGAACAGGACAAAGCTATCGAGGTATTCCTCAAACTCGCCGAATACAACCGAGACACCGTAGAAACGCACTTAGCATTAGGTAATCTCTTTCGGCGTCGAGGCGAAGTGGACCGCGCGATTCGTCTTCATCAACATTTGGTGTCCCGGCCGGGCTTGTCCGAGGGCATGAAGACTGTTGCCTTGCTTGAGCTTGGCGAAGACTACATGCGTGCCGGTTTGCTTGATCGTGCGGAAGCTTTGTTTTCAGATCTGGTTGCGATGAATGCGCATGCGCCGTCCGCGCTGCGTCATCTGATCGCGATTTATCAGCACGAACGCGACTGGCACAAAGCGATCGAGCATGCGCGTCGTCTCGAAACGATGACAGGGGAAGAAGAAGAAACCACCATCGCGCAGTTCTATTGCGAACTCGCCGAGCAAGCGCGTCAGCATGGCGCGCGCGCGGAAGCGCGCGACTATTTGCAGCATGCATTTGCATGCCAACCCGATTGCGTGCGTGCTTTCATGCTCACGGGGCGTCTGCACGCCGAAGAAGGACAACATGCTGAAGCCGTCGACGTTTACGAACGCGCGGTCGACGCGGACATCGCCTTCGTGCCCGAAATTTTGCCGCCGCTGCTCGACAGCTATGCGCGCTCCGGCCAAATGGAACGCGCAGAGCGCTTCCTGCGCGACATTCTTGCGCGTTATCACGGTATTTCGCCGGTTCTAGCATTGACGCACCTCTATGAGCAGCGCGATGGCGAAAAACCTGCGATCGAATTTCTTACTTCGCAATTGCGTCAGCGTCCCTCTGTGCGCGGTCTGATGGCCCTGATCGATGCAACGATGGACAAGATCGAGGGAGAAGCGCGCGAGAATTTCCTGATCCTTCGCGACCTCACACACAAGTTGCTCGAAGGGCAGGCGATGTACCGCTGCAGCCATTGCGGCTTCGGGACGAAAGCGCATCACTGGCAGTGCCCCAGTTGCAAAGGTTGGAGCACGATCAGGCCGATTCACGGTGTGGCCAATGAGTGATGCTGTCGTGGCTACGCTCGCCCCGATTGCACTTTACGTACTGATTGCTTTTCTTCTGGCTCTGGGCGTAGTGCGAGCAGCGATTGCTTACGCGCATCGCCGTGGCATGTTCGATCAACCCGGTCAGCGGCGCTCGCACAAGGTGCCGACGCCACGCGGTGGCGGTATCGGCATTATTGTCGCGGTCGTTTTGACGGTGCCTTTGTGTCTGCTGTCGGTCCAACCTGCGTGGCCGATGCATACCGTCATTGCATTGATCGTCGCAGTCGTGATGATTGCGTGGATTGGATGGTGGGACGACCATAGCTCGTTGCCCGCGCTTCCACGGTTTGGTGTGCAAGTTCTTGCCGTCGCCATTTTTTGCGTCGCACTGCTCATGGACGGACCCGCCTGGTTCTGGCTGCCGCTGCTCGTTTTGGCGGGGGCATGGAGCATCAATCTGCATAACTTCATGGACGGTATTGACGGCCTTTTGGCCCAGCAGGGCATCTTTGTAGCCTGTGGCATGGCCGTACCGGCGTGGCTCGCTGGCCAGCCAGCACTAGCCGGCGCATCGGCCTGCATCGCAGCGGCATGCCTGGGGTTTTGGTGCTTCAATCGCTCACCAGCCCGCATTTTCATGGGTGATGTAGGTAGCGGCAGTCTAGGTCTGTTTGTTTTTGCGATGGTCGCCATGCTCTGGAAGGCGAGCTGGTCACTGGTTTGGGCCTCTCTGATCCTCAGTTCAGCCTTTGTGTCGGATGCGACCCTTACTCTTCTTACACGAATTCTGCGCCGGCGCCGCTGGTACACTGCCCATCGCGAACATCTGTACCAATGGATTGTGCGCAGGGGGCATACACATGCTGTGGGAGCGGCGTGGTATTTCGGGTGGAATCTGTTTGTAGCGGCGCCCTTTGCAGCATGGGCGTTCGAACAACCAGGGATGGGGCTAATCGCTTGCGTCCTCACTTATTCGATCGCTACGGCAGTTTGGCTCGTCGCTAAACGTCGTTTCATCCGGCGAGATCGATACAAGGTTCGGCATGTCCATACGTAAACTAGTAGGCGTTGTTCACCCGCGAGTGGCCGTGGTCGCCCACGACCTGCTGGTCACAGCACTTGCCTGGTGGGTAGCCAAGGAACTTCGCTACGCCATCGATCCGCAACTTCCGGTCACGTTCGGGCTCTTCGAATTTCCGATCGTGCTGTTTGTCCAGGGGCTGATCTACGCGTGGACCGGGTTATACAAAGGCGTATGGCGATTCGCCAGCCTTCCTGATCTATGGAATATCTTGCGCGCCGCCATCGTCGGCACGGTGGCCATCGGTGTCGCGCTATTCCTGTATGGACGTCTGGAAGGTGTGCCCCGTTCCGTATTGCTGTTGTATCCGTTCATACTCGCGCTGTTCCTTGGCACCCCGCGTCTTGCGTACCGATTCTGGAAAGACAGTCGCATTGATCTTTTCATGAACGCCAAAACTCAGCGCGTGCTGATCGTCGGTGCGGATCGTGCCGGCGAAGCGCTCGCGCGGGATCTACATCGCGACAGTCGTTATGTCGTAGTTGGATTCGTAGACGATCAGCGTTCGCTGCGCGGTGCTCGCATTAACGGCAAACCCGTGCTGGGCACTCTGGACCAACTTCCGGATGTCGCCAAGGAAGCCGCCGTACAAATGCTTTTGATCGCGTTGCCCGGCGCAAGTGCACGGCAGATGCGACATGTCGTCGATCTGTGTGATCGCACGGGTTTGCCTTATCGCACTGTGCCCAAGCTGGAAGACGTCGTAGCGGGACGTGCCCAGTTCAACCAGATCAAGGAAGTGTCGATCGAGGACTTGCTGGGCCGCGACGCCGTGGAACTGGATTGGACACGCATTCGCGAAACGTTGACGGGCCGTCGCGTGCTGGTGACAGGTGGCGGTGGCTCCATCGGTTCGGAACTTTGCCGTCAGATGGCTCGCCTGGGTGTCCATGCGCTGACCATCGTAGAATCCAGCGAATACAACCTGTATCAGATTTCGCAGGAACTGCGTGCCGCTTATCCCGAGCTTCTGCTCAACAGCGTGCTTGCCGATTGCGGTGATCCCATTGCCATGCGCCGCCTGTTTACAGATGTACGGCCGCAGGTGGTGTTCCATGCGGCGGCGTATAAACATGTGCCCATGTTGCAGGGACAGTTGCGCACCGCTGTTCGAAACAACGTGCTGGCAACACGCAACGTGGCCGATCTCGCACACGAAACGCGTGTCGAGTGTTTCGTGCTTATCTCCACGGATAAAGCAGTCAATCCCACCAGCGTGATGGGTGCCTGCAAACGAATTGCCGAAATCTGGTGCCAGAATCTCAATGCAAGCTCCGGTACCCACTTCATCACCGTACGATTCGGCAACGTACTTGATTCGGCCGGATCGGTTGTGCCCCTGTTCCGTCAGCAGATTGGTTCGGGCGGTCCGGTGACCGTGACGCACCCGGAAATCTCGCGTTACTTCATGACCATTCCGGAAGCTACGCAACTCATTTTGCAGGCGGCGGCCCTTGGCAAGGGCGGCGAGATTTTTGCGCTGGATATGGGCGAGCCGGTGAAAATCCGCGACCTTGCCGAGCAGATGATTCGTCTTGCTGGCAAGAAGCCCGGTACCGAGATACCCATTGTCTACACCGGTTTGCGTTCCGGCGAAAAACTGTTCGAAGAGCTGTTCCATCCGCTGGAGAACTACAGCGCGACCGCTCACAACAAGATATTCCTTGCGCAGCACCGACCCGTGTCGTGGGATTTGCTGCAAGTACAGATGACAAGGGCTGCCGACGCAGTGCGCAGTTACGATGAAGAAGAATTGAGGCGCTGTGTCTCCAACCTGCTTCCGTCCTTTTGCTGGACCGATGTGGCGCAGCCGGACAACGTGATCTCGATTCGTCGCAATGAAATGGGAGAGAAGTGAGTGAGCAAGCCGTTGCGCAAGGTGGTATTCCCGGTTGCCGGTCTTGGCACTCGTTTTCTGCCCGCCACCAAGGTTGTCGCCAAAGAAATGCTCCCGGTACTGGACAAGCCGCTTATCCAGTACGCGGTCGATGAGGCGGTCGACGCCGGTGCCGATACGCTGATCTTTGTCACCAATCGCTACAAGCACGCCATCGCCGATTATTTCGACAAGGCTTATGAGCTTGAAGCGAAGTTGCAGGAAAAGGGCAAGGACGAGCTGCTGGCGCTGGTGCAAGGCACGCTTCCTAAACACGTGCGCGCGATTTTCGTGACCCAGCCCGAGGCGCTGGGTCTAGGCCACGCTGTGCTTTGCGCGAAACCCGTAGTGGGCGATGAGCCGTTTGGCGTCGTGCTCCCCGATGACCTGATCTGGAATCAGGGCAAGGGCGCTTTGCGCCAGATGGCCGAACTGGGCGACGTAGAAAACGCCGGCGTCATTGCGGTGGAAGAAGTGCCGCACGACCAGACCGACAAATACGGCATCGTCGATGCCGAACCCATCGACAGCCGAAGCGCACGTATCCGCTTCATGGTCGAGAAGCCCAAGCCTGCCGATGCGCCTTCCAATCTGGCGGTGGTCGGCCGTTACGTGCTACCCGGGCGCATCTTCCAGCTACTCGAACAGACCACGCCTGGCGCTGGCGGCGAGATACAGTTGACGGACGCCATCGAGGCGCTTTTGAAGGAACAGGGCAAGGTACTTGCCTATCGTTTCGAGGGCACGCGGTTTGACTGCGGGAACAAAGCCGGCCTGGTGCGCGCCACCATGCATATGGCCATGCAGGACCCCGTGCTCGCCAAAGTCGTTCAAGAGTTCAAGTCGCACTGACCGCTGGCTTGGCGCCGAGCCCGGCGCCTACTATTTTTTTCGTCATGCTTCTGCCCGGGGCCGTATAGCCGTGCCAGAATCCTGACGGCAAGCTGCCATTTTCAATGAGCAGTATGTGCATGGGGAATCCTATTCGTAGTGGTTCATGCCTGCCGGCGTGAGCCTTCCCTATAGCTGAGCGAACGCCGCGGCGTGCAAAACGCCGAGGTCACACACGGATTGAAAATCGGAAGGCATTATGGATTTGCTGCGTTTTCTGCTTATGCTGCCCGTGCGTTTCGTGCGCGGTGTGCTGAACGCCTTGGGCTGGATACTGGCGCCGCTGGTTGGCAACGTCGCCTGGTCTGCCCCGACGTGGATGCACGTCGTGCGGCGACATCCCTTGCGCTCCGCTTCGGCCGTTCTGGCGGCGGTTCTAGTGGCCGCAGGCGGCTGGTACGGGTGGCAGTGGTACAAGCATCGCCCGCGGCCGCCCGAACCGATACGCATCACGTGGCAAATCAATGCGCCTGCGATAACCGATTACGCTAAGCTGCCGCTGGTCGTCCAGCCGCTTGAAGTTGATTTTTCGGCATCCGCAGCACCGATTGAGCTGGTCGGCAAGCAGGTCGCCACCGGCATCACCATGCAGCCCGATACCAAGGGGCAATGGACATGGGTGGATGACCGGACCTTGCGCTTTACGCCAGCCGCCGACTGGCCCGTGGGGCAGCATTACAAGGTTCGCTTCGATATCCTGCAAGCGTTCGCGCATCATGTGCTGCTCGCGGACGATCACTTCGAATTCGATACGCAGCCATTTTCGGCCACGCTCGGTCGCGGCGAGTTTTATCAGGACCCGCAAGACCCGACGGCCAAGAAAACCATCATCCCCGTCAATTTCAACTATCCAGTCGATAGCGCGCAATTCGAAAAGCGCATCGAACTGGCGCTGGATGGGCAAAGTGGTAAGGCCTCCACTCCACTCAAGTTCAGCGTTACTTACGATCAGTACAAGTTGCACGCATGGATTCATTCGCAGCCGCTGGATTTGCCACGCGACGATGGTTCGGTGTCGCTGAAGCTCGATAGTGGCGTACAGAGCTCGCGCGGTGGCGAGGGCACCAACGCGGATCAAAGCGCCAGCGTCCGTGTGCCCGGTCTATATAGCCTGAGCATTCAGGACATCAGTCCAACGTTGGTTGATAACGACAAGTACGAACCCGAACAGGTGATGGTCGTCAACCTAAACGGTGCCGTGCGCGACAGCGATCTGGCACGTCTGGTTCATGCATGGGTGTTGCCCGCGCACAAGCCGGGCGTCGACAGTCCCGATGACAGCCAATACGACTGGAGCACGGGCGAAGTTGGTGTAGACACGTTGCGCAAGTCGCAAGAGCTTCCGTTGGAAGTCGTACCCACCGAAAACGACTATCAGGAATTGCAGAGCTTCAAGTTCCACGCCGATCCCGGTCAGCGCATCTATGTGCGTGTCGACAAGGGATTGAAGTCCTTTGGCGGATACATCCTTGGCGCGCCAGCGGTACAAATCGTCACCGTGCCCGACTATCCGAAACTGTTGCACTTCATGGCAGATGGCTCGCTGCTTTCGCTCAGCGGCAGCAAGCGCATTTCTGTCGTATCGCGCAACATGACCGGCATGCGGCTGGAAGTTGGACGCGTGCTGCCGGATCAGTTGCAGCATCTGGTCAGCCTCAATCAGGGCAACTACAGCCATCCGCAGCTTATCTACGGATTCGGTGAAGAACACATCGTCGACCGTTATGAGGTCAAGCGCGCGTTTCCTACCGGCGATCCTGCGCATGCGCACTACGAGGGCGTGGATCTTGGTCAATACCTCCAGGAAGGCAAGCGCGGTGTATTCCTTTTGCATCTGTACGACTTCGATCCTGCCACGGAAAAGAAACAGGCTGACGAAGCCGCAAAAGCCAAGGCTTTCGCGAAGCAGGGCATTGCACCGCCACCTACCGGCGCGCAACCGGACCCTGATGCATCGAGCGACGATAACAGCGCAGACGACTCCAACAACACAGCCGAAGATAGCCGCCTGATTGTCGTGACGGATCTTGGCATGCTGGTGAAGCGTGCGCTGGATGGCAGTCAGGATGTCTTCGTGCAGTCCATTCGTACCGGCCAACCCGTTGCAGGCGCCGACGTCTCCGTGCTCGCCGTCAATGGACAGACGTTGTTCACTGAGACAACGGGCGCCGACGGCATGGTGCATTTTCCGACCTTCAAGGGGCTGGACCGTGAAAAGCAACCCTCGCTGTATGTGGTCAAGAAAGCCGACGATCTTTCCTTTCTGCCCGTAGGCGGCAGCGACAGGCAGCTCGATTACTCGCGCTTCGACATTGGCGGCGAAGCCAGTGCAGTGAATCCGGGTACGTTGTCCGGTTACCTGTTCTCCGATCGCGGGATCTATCGCCCTGGCGATGACATCCATATCGGCTTGATCGTCAGAGCCGCAAGTTGGGTGCGGGATGTGGCGGGCATTCCGCTACAGGCGGAAGTCGTCGATCCGCGCGGTGTGACCGTCAAGCAAATTCCGTTGAAGATGGATGACTCCGGCTTTGGCGAGTTGATGTATACGCCATCCGAAACAGCGCCGACTGGTACGTGGACGGTCAACCTGTACATCGTGCGCGATGGTAAGGCAGATACGCAGATCGGCAATACCACGGTTCAGGTGAAGGAATTCCTGCCCGATCGCATGAAGGTCGAAGCGAAGCTGTCGAGCCAGGTGACCGAGGGCTGGGTCAAACCCGATGGCCTGAAAGGTATCGTCGACGCACAGAATCTGTTTGGCACACCGGCGGCCAATCGTCGTGTGGAAGCATCGCTCACGTTGCGTCCCGCATGGCCCGCGTTCCACAGCTGGCCTGACTATCACTTCTACGACGTCCATCGTGCGAAGGATGGTTACGACGAAGCCTTGCAGGACGGCAAGACCGACGACAACGGTCATGCCCAGTTCGACCTGGATTTGAAGAAGTACGCGGATGCCACCTATCAGCTGTACTTCCTCGTCAAGGCGCACGAGCCCGATGGCGGCCGCAGCGTGGCTGCCGCAACGCAAAGCCTCGTGTCCAGCAACGATTGGCTGGTGGGTTATCGCAGCGACGATGACCTCGACTATGTCGATCGCAACGCCGTGCGTAAAGTGCATTTGGTCGCGATCGACCCGCAGGCGAAGTCGATCAAGCTGGATGGTTTGAAAGCGCAGCTGATCGAGCGCCGTTACGTGTCCGTGCTCACCAAGCAGGATTCGGGCGTTTACAAATATCAATCGCGTCTCAAGGAAATCCCGGTCAACGAACAGCCGCTGCTGATTCCTGCGGGCGGCCTCGATTACACGTTACCCACCGACAAGGCGGGCAACTATGCATTGGTGATTCTGCGCGGTAGTGATCGCATCGAAGTCAATCGCGTGAGCTATTCGGTGGCCGGCGATGCCAATCTGTCACGCTCACTCGATCGCAATGCCGAGCTGCAGCTGAGTCTGGAAAAGCCGGATTACAAGCCCGGCGATACGGTGAATATTTCCATCCATGCACCGTATGTGGGTAGCGGGCTGATCACCATTGAGCGCGACAAGGTCTACGCGCATGCGTGGTTCCATGCCGACACCACAAGCTCCGTTCAACAGATAACGATTCCCAAGGACTTCGAGGGTAACGGCTACATCAACGTGCAATTCATCCGCGATCCGTCCTCGGATGAAATTTTCATGAGCCCGCTGAGTTACGGTGTCGTGCCGTTCTCGGTGAATCTGGATGCGCGCCGCGATCCGATCACGGTGGAGTCGCCCAATGTGGTGAAACCAGGCGATACGGTCACCTTCAAGTTGCATGCGGATCATCCCGCGAAAGCCGTTGTCTTTGCAGTAGATGAAGGCATCCTGCAGGTGGCGCACTACAAGCTCGGCGATCCGCTGACGTACTTCTTCCGCAAGAAGATGTTGGAGGTGCAGACATCGCAGATCCTCGATCTCATCCTGCCGGACTTTGAAAAGTTGATGGCAAGCGCGGCTGCGCCAGGCGGCGATGCCGATGCCGCTATCGGCAAACAACTGAATCCGTTCAAGCGCAAGCGCGACAAGCCGGTAGTGTTCTGGTCGGGCATTGTCGATATCGACGGCGAGAAAGACTTCACGTACACCGTGCCGGACTATTTCAACGGCAAGTTGCGCGTGATGGCGGTCGCGGTCTCGCAGGATCGTGTGGGCACCTACGAAGGCGCGACGACGGTGCGCGGCGACTTTGTGCTGTCGCCAAACGTACCCACGACGCTGGCTCCTGGCGATCAAGTGGATATCAGCGTTGGCGTTGCCAACAATCTCACGGGGCTGGGCGGTAAGCAGGTGCCTGTCGCCGTGACGCTGAAAACCGGTCCGCGGTTGCAAGTGGTCGGGTCGCCGACGCAAAACGTAAGCCTCGCCGAAATGCGCGAGGGTGTCGTGAAATTCCGCGTCAAGGCAACAGATCAACTTGGCTCGGGGCACATGGCCTTCACCGCGGCCTATGGCGACAAATCGGCCAGTCAGGCGGTAGATGTGTCGGTACGGCCGGCGTCTGCGTATCGCACCCAGGTCGATGTTGGCCAGGTTGCTACGCGCAGCCAGATCGACACAGTCGCGCTCAGGCCGATGTACGATGCCTACGCAACGCGCGATGCGGCCATCTCGCCATTGCCCGTCGTGTTGGCGCAGGGCATCACCAGCTATCTGGTCAACTACCAGAACTATTGCAGTGAGCAGATCGTGAGCGCGGCGATGCCCCGTCTCATCATGGACAAGTGGCCACAGGTTCCGGTGTTCAGCCATGTCCTGCAACCCGTCTTTGCCGAAAAGAAAATCAGCAACGCCGAGGCGGTCTCGAAGCTTCTGGACGTGTTGCATTCGCGTCAGAATAGCGAGGGCGGATTTGGGCTGTGGTCGGCGACGCCTGATTCGGAACCGTTTGTCTCCAACTACGCCATGAATTTCATGCTGGAGGCGCGCGATCACGGCACGCCGGTTCCGCAGGATATGCTCGATGCAGGTAACAAGTACCTGCAGCAGCTCGCCAACGACAACGGCATGGATTCGCTGGATTTACTGCGTCAGCGTGCTTATGCCGCGTATCTGTTGACGCGTCAGGGCAACGTCACCACCAATGCCTTGGCATCGATCCAGAAGCGCTTGCAAGATGCCTATCCGCAAGATTGGCAGAACGATCTTGCGGCGGCATGGTTGGCTGCGTCGTACAAACTGCTCAAGCAGGATGACGAAGCCAATCGTTTGATGGCTGGCCCCGAGAAAGCGCTAGTGCGCTCGGAGGCAAGCGAGAAGTACTTCTACAGTTACTACTACGATCCGCTTGTTCGCGACGCCACGGTGCTTTACTTGCTTTCCAAGCACTTCCCCGATCGCGTCAAGGCGCTTCCGCCTCGCGTCTTCGAAAACCTCGCGTGGCCGCTGGCACACGATGACTACAACACGCTGTCGTCATCGATGACCATTCTTGCGCTGGACAGCTACGCCAGTCAGACCTCGGGAGAATTGGACAAGCTGGGTATCCAGGAAGTGCATGCGGACGGAAGCGCCAAAACCATTTCCAGCATCCAGGGCAATCTGCTCCAGGCCGGAAGCTGGGATGCCTCCGCCAGCAAATTGCGCTTTATCAATCAAAGCACGTTGCCTGCGTGGCACGTCGTCAGTCAGGGTGGGTACGACAGCCGGCAGCCATCGGAAGCCATCAAGAATGGCATTGAGGTCATACGCGATTACACCGATGACCAAGGCAAGGCTGTCGATAGCGTAACCGTTGGCCAAGAGATCAACGTGCACGTTCGCATTCGTGCCACGGGTGATGATGGCGTCGGCAATGTGGCGGTCGTGGATTTGCTGCCGGGTGGTTTTGAACCGGTCATCGAACCGCCGCCAGTAGCCAATGGTCAGCAAAATGCCGACAACAACAGTGGCGACAACAACGGCGGCGATAACACCGGCAGCGACGCTGGCGATAACGGCAACAGCGATTCGGGCAATGGCAATCCACCGCCGACTCCGGCATGGCGCTCGACGATTGGATTGCCGCAGTCGACGTGGCAGCTCGATTACGCGGACATTCGCGAAGACCGTGTGGTGATCTACGGCACGGCGACGCCGGACGTGCACGAGTTCGTCTATCGCATTCGCGCAACCAACGCGGGCAAGTTTGTCGTGCCACCTGCGTATGCCGAGTCGATGTACGACCGATCCATCCAGGCGCGTTCCGCCGGTGGTGCAGCTTTGACCGTGGTAGATAAGCCTTAAGCAGGCAGGCGCCCTCTCTTCGGATGGAGAGGGCGCTTTACGCACGCATCGCAAACATGCTAACCGTCATTCGCACTTCGCTGAAAACTGTCACGCGCTGGATCCTGCGCTGGCAGAACTGGTTGGTGGGCGCAGCGCTTGTTTTTGGTCTGCTCGTGGGCTGTCGCCTATGGCCGCATCGACCATTGCGTGGTTGGTTTCCTTCATCGACGGCTGTTTATGATGACAAGGGTCGATTGCTGCGATTGACGCTTTCAAGCGATCAGCAATATCGCTTGTGGGTGCCGCTGAAGGACATCTCGCCTCAGCTGGTTCAGGGTGTTTTGCTGCATGAGGATCGATGGTACGCGTGGCATCCTGGTTTCAATCCCTACGGTTTGCTGCGCGGTGCGTGGGTGACGTATGTACGTCATGGCGCGCCACAGGGTGGTTCAACCATCACGATGCAACTGGCGCGGCTGTTGTGGGGCCTAAACACCCGCACGCCGATGGGAAAACTTCGCCAGCTGGGCAGGGCAGTGCAGCTGGAGCTCTTTTATTCCAAGCGCGAGATACTTGAGGCTTACCTCAACGATGCGCCTTATGGCGCCAATGTCCAGGGTGCTGGTACGGCCAGTCTCGTTTATTTCGGCAAGCAGGCAAACCAGCTGACACTGCCCGAGGCATTGACGCTCGTCGTTATTCCGCAAGATCCATCACGTCGTCTGCAAGCGGGACAAAGCGCATCCAACGACGCGTTGGTCAGTCGCGGTGTGACGGATGCACGAAACCGTCTCTATGACGCATGGGTTAACAAGTATCCGCAGGATGCGTCGTGGAAACCGCTCTTTGCACTACCGTTGACGCTCCGACCACTCAACCGCTTGCCGTTTGAAGCACCGCATGCCGTGGAACAAGCGTTGGTCAGCCAGCAAGTCAGCGACGATAGCGGCAATCCGATCTTGCCAACGACGATCGATCTTGATCTGCAAAAAAGTGTGCAGCGTCAGATCGCGTTATACGTCAAGCGCAATGCGTCTCGCGGCATCAACAACGCATCGGCGATTCTGGTCGATACGCGCGATATGAGCATCAAAGCTATGGTCGGCTCGGCCAACTATCGCGATGCGTCCATCCAAGGGCAGGTCAACGGAACATTGGCGAAACGTTCACCCGGTTCGACGCTCAAGCCATTTATCTACGCACTGGGTTTCGATCAAGGCGTCCTGCAACCGCAGACCGTGTTGCGCGATGTGCCGACGGCATTTGGTCCTTACACGCCTGAAAACTTTGACGGCCATTTTCTCGGACCGATCACTGCAACACAGGCGCTGATTCGAAGTCGCAACATCCCGGCCGTGTGGGTGGCGTCACAACTTCACCAGCCGAGTCTTTACGACTTCCTGCAGCAAAGCGGTATCAGCCGATTGGCGAGCGAGCAGCACTACGGTCTTTCGCTCGTGCTGGGTGGTGGCGAGGTCAGCATGCAGGAACTGGCAGGTCTCTATGCGATGCTAGCCAACCAGGGCGTATTGCGCCCACTGCGTTTGCGTGCCGATGAGCCCCAAGTGACAGGCACACACATGCTGAGCGAAGAGGCCACCTTCATGGTGATGGATATTCTTCGGCAGAATCCTCGACCCGATGACGCCGTAGGCATGCAATCCATGCGCATGCCGGTGTATTGGAAGACGGGTACATCATGGGCGTTTCGCGATGCGTGGACGGCGGGTAATGTTGGTCCGTACACGCTAGTGGTGTGGGTAGGGAACTTCGACGGCAGCGGCAACCCCGCGTTCGTTGGCGTCGATACGGCAGCACCGTTGTTCTTCCAGATTATCGATGCGCTGCATGCCGAACACGTACCGATGGGTGAACCCATTCGGCATATGCCGGCCAATCTCAAGCGCGTGCAGATTTGTCTGGCCAGCGGAAATCTGCCGACGCAATGGTGCCCGCAGAAGGGCATGACGTGGTTTATTCCCGGCAAGTCGCCGATCAAGGTCGATGACATCTATCGCCCGGTTGTCATCGACGATGCGACGGGGAATGCGGCCTGTCCACCGTACGACGGCAAGCACACGCACGTGGAGGTCTACGAATTCTGGCCATCCGATCTTCAGCGTGTTTTCCAGCAGGCGGGTATGCCTCGCCGCGCGCCACCGACCAATCCGGCTTGCCAAGGTGGACAGCGTATTGACGGCGGTGCGCCCAGCATTACGTCACCCCTGCGCGGCAGCACTTACACCCTGCGTCTGAAACAGTTGGACGAGGAACGCATTCCGTTTACCGCGACCAGCGATGCCGATGCGCATTCGCTTTACTGGTTTGTGGACGACGCTTATGTCGGCCGCAGTTCCCCAAACGAATTGATGTACTGGCAACCACATAGCGCAGGGCGCTACACCATACGCGTGGTAGACGATCATGGCCGAGCCGACCAGCGGCTTCTGGACATCAATCTGGTCGACTGAGCCCTACAGCGCAGTTCCGCGCTATGCTCGACCGTCGAACCGCCCCGACCACACGCAAAAGGCATGAATCAGCCACCGGCACTGTCGTACTACCAGGCGACCGCAACACCTTACGAACGCTTTGCGCCGCTGCAAGGGCGAAACGAAGCGCGCGTGGCGATTATTGGTGGTGGCTTCGCAGGCCTCAATACGGCACTCGGTCTGGCTGAGCGTGGAGAACGCGATGTGGTGGTGCTGGAAAGCAAGCAGATCGGCTTTGGTGCGTCGGGCCGTAATGGCGGTTTTGTCTTTGGCGGTTACTCGCTGGGTGAAGAGGCACTGCGTCATCAACTGGGCGAAGAACGCTCCAAGAAGATCTTCGATCTGACGACGGCTGCCGTGCATCGCATACGCGAGCGCGTCAAGCGTTACACCATTGCTTGCGACATGGTCGACCAGGGCATCATCTGGGCGAACTGGTTCCGCGACCCGAACGTGTTGCGTAAACGCCAGCAATCGCTGGCTGATCACTACGGAATTCACTGGGACTGGCTGGCCGAAGAGGAACTGCGCGAACTCGTACGCAGCGAGCGTTATCACGATGGCCTCTACGAACGTAACGCACTGCACCTGCATCCGCTGAACTATGCCATCGGACTGGCTGTTGCCGCGTCGGGGCTGGGCGTTCGCATTCACGAAGAGAGCGACGTATGGCGCCTCCGCCAAAATAACAATCGCTGGCTCATAAGCACTGCATCAGGCGAGCTGGAGGCGGAGCATGTGATCCTCGCCTGCGGCGGTTACCTGGCGGGTCTGCGCAGACAGATCGATCGCGCTGTGCTTCCCATCGCAACCTATGTGATGGTGACCGAGCCATTGGGCGAACGGTTAGGCGAGTCGCTACAAACCAAAGCAGCCGTTTACGACACACGGTTTGCTTTCGACTATTACCGGCCATTGCCCGATACACGCCTGCTTTGGGGTGGACGCATATCGGTGCTCAACCGCTCTCCACGCGCGGTGCAACGTGTGCTGACACGTGACTTGTTGCGCGTATTTCCATCATTGCGGGATGTGCGCATCGACTACGCCTGGTCGGGATTGATGAGCTATGCGCGTCATCAGATGCCGCAGATTGGAAGCAGCGGCGACGGTCTATGGTGGGCACAAGCATTCGGCGGCCACGGTCTTGCGCCGACATGTGCAGCAGGCGAGTTACTCGCATCGGCGATTGTCGACGGTGACGAAGGCTGGAAGCAGTTTGCCGATTACGGCTTGAGCAATACCCTCAAGCCCTTTGGATTCATAGGCGCACAGGCGAGCTACTGGTGGTATGAATTCAACGATTGGTTCAAGACGAGTCTGGAAGGATGAGCGAGCACATCGCACAGGTAAGCGAAATCAGCTGGGCCGATTTCGAAAAAGTACTGCTTGTCGCCGGCACCGTGACGCGCGTGGAACCGTTTCCCGAAGCGCGCAAGCCAGCATGGAAAGTCTGGGCGGATTTCGGGCCGTATGGCGAGCGCAAAACCAGCGCGCAGATCGCCGCGCTTTACAGCCCTGAATCACTGATCGGTCGTCAGATCGTTGGTGTAATCAACTTTCCGGAAAAGCAGATAGGCCCGTTCCGTTCCCAATTTTTGCTTACCGGGTTTCATACTGAGCATGGTGTTGTGATTACTGCGATCGAGCGATCTGTTCCCAATGGCGCGAGGCTGGCCTGAAATGGTGGGCTTCTTTTTCCTGCGCGAAGTACGTGCGGAAGATGCGCCCGAGATCGCTCGTTTGGCCGAAGAGCTTGGATATGCGTCATCGCCTGTGGTCATGCGTGATCGTCTGAACTCGCTTACATCGCTTCCCAATCATCACATTTGTGTTGCACAAGGAACGGATTGTTTGCTTGGCTGGGTTGCCGTGGAACGCCGCAGTACGCTTGAATTAGGTGAACGTGTAGAGATAGTCGGCCTGGTTGTCGATGTCAGCTCCCGTCGGACAGGTCTAGGGCGACTACTGGTAGAGCACGCCGAGCAATGGGCGCGGCAACTCGGTTTCGATTCCATCAGTGTGCGTTCCAACGTGAACCGAGATGCCTCGCATCCCTTCTATGAGCGATTAGGTTATTTGCGGCGCAAGACCCAGCACTGCTACGTCAAGACGCTGACTATTTGCTAGGGGCTGCCCGATCAAGCCACACGCCAAGCCCCTGTGCGTTGAGCTCGATATCCATGCCGAGCCAATGGATCAGCGCCTCGCGATCGCCGTGCCAGCCGTGCTTCGCTGTGCGATCGGCATAGAGTTCAGTCAGTCCTCTGGTCAATTCGGCATGCCGGTCGGATTTGCCATTCGCTTGCTGCGCAACCGACACCATCGCATCGATCGATTCATGCAGATCTGCGGCCAGGTGTGGGACACCTTCAATGCGCCCGAAATGAGTGACGTACATGGCATCGGGCGTGAGCGCGGCAAGTCGATCGATCGATGCATGCAGTGCGTCGGGATCGAATTGCACGGGCGTTGTGGTGGGTAAAATGAAAGGACCTTTGTCCGTATCGAATTCGCGATAGGAAAGTCCAAAAGTGTCGCCGGTGAAGCATACATTGGCCTGTTGATCGTAAATGGCCATGTGATGGCGCGCGTGACCGGGTGTGTCGATACATCGCAATTTGCGCCCGCGGAGATCGATGACGTGACCATCAGGCGCCTCCACAACGCGCTCTCCCGCTACGGGGCGCAGACGGCCGTAGGACTTCAACATGACCTCCTCACCGTAGACCACCATCGCACCTGCCCAAAGTTGCGATGGATCGATCATGTGTCGCGCACCGCGCGGATGGACGGCCAACTTCGCACGAGGAAGCTGTGCCATCAGCTCACCTGCGCCACCCGCATGATCGAGATGAACGTGGGTGAGGATCAGCCAGTCGACATGCTCAGGATCCAAACCCGCTTTTCCAAGCGCATCGAGCAGCCGTGGCACCGAGTGATTGGTGCCGCAATCGATAAAGGCGCCATGCCCGTCATGGACGAGAAGGTAAGCCGCATCGAATCGGGGTCGGACGAAGCCGGTATCGATAGTGTAAATGTCGTGTGAAGTCATAATGTTTCCATGAGTCAAAAGCATCGTTCGCGCCAAGGATGCCCGGGTAGCCCAACAAAGGCGTGTGGCCCCGCACGTCGGTCCGATTTTAAGAAGTGTCCGATATTTCTGAGTGCGATTGCCTCGTACGATCCTCAAAATCGTGTTAATTCCTTAACACTTCTTTCGACTAAGGATGGCGCGGTAAAAGGGAGCTTTCCTACAGGGAAGGCCATCCGAATAGGAGCGGGACTGGCGCCTCTACGTGCCTATGCCAGGGCAGCGATGCGGGGATTTAAACTGCCCATATGTCGATGCTTCCGCTTTGTGATCGGTAGAACCTCTCTTTCTCTGCCGCGCCGTGCTGAATACCTACCCAGAGTTACCGGACCATCGAGATGACAATACCCGAGCCCGCGCATCGTGACGCCCCGACAGGTCAGCAAGACATTGCTGCCCTGGAGCGGCATCAGCGGCACTTGCTTTACGGTGGCGGCGCTTTTTTGTCGGCGGTCATCCTGCTGATCATGCTAGCCGCAATCTTCTTGAGCATCGAAGACTACAAGGCCGATCAGCTGGACGATTTTCGCAATGCCAAGCTCGCGCTTGATTCGGTCTTCATCCAGCGTGATGCGGGGTATGTGCGCTCTCTCAATTTGATCGAGTATGCGTGGAAAAACAAATCCGCTGATTTGCTGTCCGCAGGCGAAAAGGAGGTAGACAACTTTGTCGCGCACGATGATCAAGCGGTCATGCAGGCTAGCCCCAATGCCGTACCTTATCTCGTCGTGGGCAGTGGAGTGGAGAATTGGTCGCGGGAGAAGGTCAGCCGTTACCTTGGGCTCGCCGAAGAACTGTCCATGGTGAGCGGCACGTCTATTATTCATCGTGGCAAGCGACCCGGGACAATGGGCTATTTCTACGACCCAAGCGGAACCTTGTTTGCTTTCGGAAACAACCTGGAGGCCGTCGATTTGGATGCGGCGGCAGGTCGGACCGATCATGCCGCACTGTTTTCGAAGCTTGCCGCTCCCAACATCGATTTCAATGATTTGCAGGCACTGAAAGATCTGCATCAGGGAAATCCAAGGTTGCCTTTCTACGGCACCGAGTTGCCGAAGATACTTTCCTCCCTAGGTACCAATCCTTCGACCGGAAGACCTTCCATCGTTGGTTCCCTTGTTGCGATGGATGGCGATACGCCCATTGGCGCTTTCGTGATCTATGAGCCGATCGAGCCGTTCGTCGATCAGATGCAACAGGTCAATTCGGCGGATTTGGCTGTCATCACGAACGATGGTCAGGTGGTGTTTGGAACGGGTACGTCCGAAAAGAGCCAGAACGTTGCAGCAGCCATCAAGCCGCTGCTGGTTTTACAGCCGTCGGAGGACAAGATCGCTCATTATCGGAAGGGAGGCGCGTTTTTTATTGCGCAAAGAGTTCCCGGGACGCCTTGGACACTCGTACGCGGGTATGGCTGGTGGGACGTTTTGCAAGGAGAGAAACGGCCGCTTCTCGCAACGATTGCTTTGGCCATATTGCTGCTCACAGCACTGTGGCTGTTGTTGATCAGGCAGGATCGCAGCGTGTTCGCGCCTGCGCTCGCCCGTGCAAAACGCGTGTATCAGAGCGAAGAGCTCAACCGCACGATGATAGAGACTTCGCCAATCGGTCTCTGCGTCATTGGATTGGACAATGCGGTGCCGCTATTGCAAAACGACGCGGTGCAGGGCTTCGCGATTGCTATTGCGGACTCCGAGGCAACGCTTTATCGGCAAGTACTTCGTGAATATGCCCACGCAACAGAACCACTTAGTGGTCGTCCTGATGCCAGGGAGTTCGAGCTCGCGCTGCCAAGTCAGGGGGGCGATGGGGAACTGCATCTGCTTGTTGCAGCCATGCCCATCATTTACCAAAATCGTGCCGCATTGTTTTGTGTGTTCCGCGATGTCACAGCGCGAAGAGAAATTCAGGAGAATTTGCGCAAGGCTCGAGAAGATTCGGAACAAGCAAAATTGGCGGCGGAATCCGCGAGCCGCGCAAAAACAGCCTTTGTAGCAACGATGAGCCATGAGATACGTACGCCGCTGAATGGCATTCTCGGTCATCTTGAATTGCTTGGACGATCGAAGCTGGAACCTTCCCAGCGTGAGCGTCTGGAACGCATTCGCTTTTCGGCGGGAACGCTGCTGAACATCATCAGCGACGTGTTGGATTTCTCACGCATCGAAGCTGGCCAGCTGGACATTGATCCGGTGTCATTTGAAGTTAGGCCGCTGATAGAACAAACGGCGTTGCTTTATGCGCCGGCCGCTGAGCACAAAGGGTTGAAGCTTTACTATGGGATCGATGCGGATCTTTCAGAAGCTTATACCGCCGATGTTCACCGCATCCGTCAGGTTCTCAACAATCTGATCAGTAATGCCGTCAAGTTTACGGAGTCTGGGCGCGTCATTCTTCGCGCTCGATCGGTGTCGCCCCGCATTGGCGAAACAGCCCGACTGCGTTTCGAAGTTATCGACTCGGGCATTGGTATGACCGAGGAACAGCGAGCGCAGGTCTTTCAGCCATTTTCCCAGGCCGATGCCAGCATCTCGCGGCGATTCGGTGGCAGCGGTTTGGGATTGACGCTGTGCCAGCAGATCAGCGAGTTGATGGACGGATCCATCGACGTCCAAAGCACACAAGGTGTTGGTAGCGTATTCGCGTTCGAGTTGCCTGTTGCTATAGACGCGTCGCATCAAGCCGCAGATCCTCATCCCCTGGCGAAGCGTCGAATTGTGTTTCTTTCTGCGGCAGCAGAGTGGCGTACAGAGATCACGGCGCTTCTTACTCGCTGGGGCGCTCGATTGCAGGTCGCAACCAAACCCTCGGATGTGGATTCCGAATGGCTCAAGCAGGCCGATGCACTAGTCATTTTTGGCAAGCAGCGTCCATGGGATGAAGAAGAAGAGCGAGCGCTAGTAGAAAGCGCTACGCGCGTTGTACTGGCGACGGCAGATGGGCCGCTGTTGCCAGAGCAGCACGGCCCTATGAGCTTCATTTCCTGTTATTCGAGTGAGGCGCTTCTCACGAGCATCCTCGGCGAAACAACCCGTGCAATTCTTCCGTCGCTTGAGATTACAGTGCCTGAAACACCAGGACGCGATTCGGAACACGGTGGTGTCATTCTGCTGGTTGACGATAATCCCGTTAATCGCGAATTGATTCAGCAACAGCTCGAAGCCTTGGGTTACATGGTGGATACTGCGGAAGACGGTGTGGCAGCGTTGCATCTGTGGCGCGATGGTTGTTATAGCGCTGTGCTTACCGACATCAACATGCCTAACATGAACGGTTACGAATTGGCAAAGGAGCTGCGTGGTCGTGGCGTCAAAATGCCCATCCTTGCTGTTACCGCAACGGCGTTGGCGAGCGAAAAGATCCAGTGCAAGCGTGCGGGCATCACCGATCTTCTGCTCAAGCCGCTTTCATTGGAGACGCTTCGCGAAGCGTTGCTCCAGCATCTTCCGCGCACAAGTCAGTCGCACGCTCCTTCTGCCGGTGCGCCGTGGAAATCCAAGTTTCCCGAGAAAGTCTGCCGCGTTTTTGTGGAGTCGGGCACGCGCGACTTGAACGCCATTCTTCTGGCCACGCAACAGCATGATGAAGAAGGGCTGCTTGCACGTATTCATTCGTTGAAGGGCGCGTTGCTGATGCTTGGCGAGAAAAGTGTCGCTGATCAGTGTGTGGCGCTCGAGAAGTTGATTGAATTAAAAGGTATCGAAGAAGCGACTTCACACTTGGAAAAGCTTGAGTCAGATATGCGCGATGTGCTTCAACGCTACGCTGAGTCATGTGGAATTAACAGTTAGAACCCATTTGTCTTGCTGACAATTTCAGACTGTCTGAACATTTGGGCCCGCATACTGCGGGCCTGAATGCTTTTATCGTGCGATGAGCAAACAAATCATGAGCAAGAAGAAGTCCGCGTGTCTTTTGTTGTCCTTGTCGAGCTTGTTACTCTCTGGGTTAGTAGGTGCCCAGGACACTACGCCACCAGGTTCCACACCCAGTGCGGGGGAGGCGGCGGGCGTGCATATGACGCATACCCCGCGAACGAGCGCCATGGTCAACATGCATGGCATGCACACGATGCCGGCTACAGTGACGCACACTGACGCTAAGACAGGCATCGTCGACGTGATGGCCGACGGTATGGCGCTGAGAGTGCACTTTCCGCCGGATTCGATGGCTAATCTGAAAGCGGGCGACAAGATAGGCCTTTACATGGCCTACAGTCAGGCAGCGATGGTGCATTGAGCTGATTTGACCCTAATCAAGGGTATTTGGTTTTTTGACATGGACGCTATGGCGCTATAGACCAAGCGTACTATCGCTCATGCGCGCGGACATCATTTCGTTCGATGACCACGGGGGCATAAGCGGCCAAGCAGCCATGGCAGCACCTTAAGTGAGGTTTAATGAGCGCCATCCAGGCACCATAAGCGACACCCCATGCCCTTGTTGCATAACTTGCTTACCGTCCTGTGCGGATCTCTGGTCGGTTTCTCGCTTGCGCTCATAGGTGGTGGCGGATCGATTCTGGCCGTGCCCCTGCTGCTCTATATAGTGGGTGTGCGCGACCCTCACATGGCCATCGGTACCAGTGCACTGGCCGTGGCCGCGAACGCCTATGCCAATCTGATTCCACACGCCCGCGCAGGAAATGTGCGTTGGCCCGCTGCTTTTATGTTTGCGGCAACCGGTGTCGTGGGTGCATTTCTGGGATCGAGCCTGGGTAAAGTGATCGATGGGCATCGGCTGCTGGTGTTGTTTGCCTTGCTGATGATCGTCATCGCCGTGCTGATGTTGCGCGGACGTCGTGGCCATTCTGGCAGCGGTTATCCGCGTAAGCACATGTTCCCCCGCTTGGGTGCGGTGGGGCTGGGGGCCGGTTGTCTTGCGGGTTTTTTCGGTATTGGTGGTGGTTTTTTGATCGTGCCAGGACTGGTTTTTGCCAGTGGTATGGCGCTGATCGAAGCGATTGGTACGTCATTGTTCTGCGTGGGTTCTTTCGGTCTTACCGCGGCGCTCAACTATGCGTCGTCGGGTCTGGTGGCGTGGCCCATCGCTTTCGAATTCATTGCTGGCGGTGTTGTCGGGGGATGGTTCGGCATGTTGGCTGCTAACAAATTGTCCAAAACGCGTGGTGCGCTGACCATACTCTTTGCTGTGATGATCATCGCCGTCGCCATCTTTATGCTGGCAAAAAGCCTGCCTCACTAGGCTCTTGGGCGTGCCAATCGCCACTGAATGCATCTTTTATGCGTTTTTTTGCATTTGCTAGTTGGCGAGACCACAAATTTCCCCTACATTTCTGCTCGCCGAGAGGCATTTCTCTACAAACCAATAAACGATGGGGTAGTCCATGGCAAAGACGAAGGCAGCAAAAGGTAAGTCGGCTTCCAAAGCCGCAGCCGCTCCGAAGCCGATCAAGGAAGCACTGAGCAAGTCCGGTCTGGTAGCTCACTTGGCCGAGTCGACGGGTGTCGCATCGAAGGACGTGCGCGCAGTGCTGTCCGCACTCGAAAGCACTGCTCATGCATCGATCCACAAGAAAGGCGCTGGCATTTTCACCTTACCGGGCCTTCTGAAGATCACCGCTGTTAGCGTGGCGGCCAAGCCGCGCCGTAAGGGCATCAATCCCTTCACGAAGGAAGAGCAGTGGTTCGCTGCCAAGCCTGCAACCGTGAAGGTCAAGATCCGTCCGCTGAAGAAGCTGAAGGACGCGGCGCTCTGATCTTCATTCCAGGCCGGATGCTTTTTGCTCCGGCCTGGAAATCACGGAATGCGTTACCTCGTGGCAACGCATTCTGTGTCGGAGTTCAAAGCAAGATATCCTGCGCGCCATCCTGCAGGATAAACATCACCGAAGCCGGTCGACCTGTCTCCGGATGCAGCGGTTCGCGCATCTCGCTTAGCCGCCACCCTGACGCGGCAAACATTGCTATCCAGTTTGATAGCGTTCTGAAATACCAGGGCGCATGCACGGTGAATGCAGCCCAAAATCCGGTCCAATTCTCCTCCCGCCAGCCGTCGATATAAGGTTGGTCGCCGCACGCGACCAACGGATGAACCGTTTGCACGATAAAACGGCCACCTTCTTCGAGTAGTTGCGGCAGACACGCAACAAGTCGTTCGACGGATTCCTTGCCGAGCAGGGCGAAGTTGCACACCAGCGTGTCGACACGTATGGGAAGCCGCCCTTCGATGATGTCCTCGTAGGACGCGACGCGAAAATCACCACCCGCTTGGGCCGCGCGATGGATCAGCTCGGGCACTGCATCCACGCCGATGGCCTGCACACCTTGCATTGCCAGCGCACGAACCAACCAACCCTCACCGCATCCCAGATCGAGCACGGAATGCGGGCGCCCCTCCAGTACCGCATCGAGGATGGATTGGTCGGTGATCAGGCGCCGGCTTTCGATATGGCCCTCACGCACCGTCTGCGTCCATGCGTTGGCATTTTCGCCCCAGCTGTGCAGTATGGCCCTCTCATGAATCTGATCGTTGGGGGCTGATGACATGCCTCGACCTCGGTGGAAGATGCAATTCAGCATCCTACGGGGTAGCGCGAGGACGTGGTAGGCAAGTTTTTTCGGTTATAAAGACGGTAGCTATTGCGAACCGATGGGGTGCGGCAGTCGCATGCAGGCTTCCACGCAAACCACTGCGACGATGGCGTCACCGCGCTGGAGGCGCCAGCTATCCGTGGCTGCCGTCGTGGCAGCGGCTACTACCTTTGGATTGACGTACAGCCTTTCTGCGCCGCTGATCGCGATGAGTCTCGTTGCGCGCGGTCATTCCAGTCTGTTTATCGGCATCAATGCAGCGATGCATGCGCTGGGGGTGTTGTTGGCAGCCCCGTTATTGCCAGGATTGGCGGCGCGATTCGGTGCGCGCACACTGACAGTATGTGCACTGGTCCTCGCTGGCGTTCTGCTCTTTCTGTTTAGGCTATGGCCGATCGTCTGGCTTTGGTTCCCCTTGCGCATCGCACTGGGCGCGTCCGCCGAAGTGCTGTTCGTGATGTCAGAAACATGGACCAACGTGTTGAGTGATGAAGGGTCGCGTGGGCGCACGATGGCAATCTACACCGCCGCCTTGTCCCTCGGCATGGTGCTTGGGCCCGCCTTGCTGTCTCAGGTTGGCGTGAACGATCGCGCCTTCGCCATCGGCGCGATCATCGCAGTCGCCGCGGTCGTCTTCGTGATCCCGCCCTGGGTGCTTGCGCCAGCGCGCAGCGAAGCCGAACGAACCCAGCCGATGCGTTACATGAAGCTCGCGCCGGTTGCCATGGCCACAACGGTTCTCAATGCCGGCGTGGAAACGGCAGGTTTATCGTTTATAGCCTTGTACGCGACCGGCATGGGTTGGAGCGAACACCGCGCGATGCAGCTGATCTCTACGCTGATGCTTGGCGCGATCCTTCTGCAAATCCCGATCGGCTGGTTGGCCGACAAGATGGATAAGCGACGACTCGCGCTGATTCTTGCTTGGATTTCCGCCGTGACGGCGCTGTTGTGGCCGTTCGCACTGAAGGAGACGCACCTGGCATTCGCGATGGTATTCGTCTGGGGCGGTTTGTTCGTCGGTATTTACACCGTGATGCTTGCAATGGTGGGCAGCCGTTTTCAGGGGGGCGATCTTGTCGGCGTGTACGCAGTCATGGGCTTGGCGTGGGGCGCCGGAGCGTTGGTCGGCCCGACTGTGGCAGGTGTGGCGATGCTTGGCAGCGCACAATTTGGATTGCCCGGCATGATTGCGGCCGCCTGCGCCTTGTTCGCCGTTTTCATGATGCGATCACGGAGCAGCACGTGAGAGCCGGTCGTTGGCCAAAAAACATGCACGAGGTGCCATCGTGGTTCGCCTGATCCTGCTGCTTTTAGGTCACGATTTCATTCGACGCCGCTGGTTGATGCTGGCGTTGGTCGGGCTGGTTTGGGCTGCGTTGGGCGCGGCCATTTTCATCGATGCACTGGATGGCGTGACGTATTTCCCGATCCACGTTTTCGGCTATCTGTTGTTGATCGAAGCCGTTGTCACGCTGGTGGTATCGCCATCGGGTGCCGATACACGCGTGGTATTGCGCAAAGCACGCGGAGTAGTGTTTCTGCTGTTGGGTCTTCTGGTGGTGGATGAGCATCACGCGGCCAGCGTCATTCTCGCCATGGTGTTTGGTATCGCGTTTCTGGCCGATGGCATTTTCCGTATGGCTGCGGCTGTCGTGGTGCGTTTCCTCGGCTGGCGGTTATCCTTTCTGACCGGACTGCTGGAAGTCGGTTTTGCCGTCTTCATGTTCGAACCGTATCCCACGTTCTACGCAGGCACCGTGCCTTACTGCATTGGTATGGGCATCTTTCTTTCGGGGTGTGGCTTGTTGCGCCAGGCATTTCGCCTCAAAAGACTTCCGCTGCATGCGGCAGCTTCACTGTGGCTGTCAAACGACCTCGCCGCCGATGATGCGGCGCTTCCCGAGGTGGAAGGGGGTGTTGCAGAGCAGGAAGGCGAGTTGATCGTCCACGTGTGGACGCCCACCGGATCAGTTGAAGATGTCGTGCCGCAACCCGTAATTGATCGCTATATCGCTGCGATAGACAGCAAAGGCGTGATTTCAACGGGACATGCTGCGCTGGAAGCACTGCCGGATATCTACATCAGCCATTACCCCAAAGTTGAAATCGATCGCTCGCAAACGGATTTCTCGCGCGCGCTTCGCGCGACGGCCGACAACGATGTGCCCGGCCGTTTTCAACCCAGTTATGCCATCGAGGCGGCAGGCTGGTGCGATTCCAGCGCAGAAGTACGCTTTGGACGGTATAACCGCGCTCGCTTGGCGGCGTTCTGGGAACGCTATCGCAGCAACGACACGTACAACCTGACCAGCCGCAATTGCTCCAGCACGGTCGCGCATGCCCTGGAGGCGGCGCTGGAGGGATCACTGGCCAAATCCGGCCTTGGCCTCGGTGCGTTGCTGCGTGCCATGTTCAATCCGGAGTTATGGGTGGCAGCGCAGTTGGAGCGCCGCGCTCGAGCGATGGCCTGGACGCCTGGCCTCGTGCTCGATTACGCACGTACCTTGCGCGCCGCTATTCAGCCGACGCCGTTGGGCTGGTCCACATTATTCAGTCAGAGCGGCCGGTTCTGGCGCTATGCACAAATGGTTCGCCGCCGCGAGCCTATGCGCAACATCGAAACGATTCGTCACGAAATAAACGAACGCAAGCGCAAAGGTGGTGCGCAACAGTGATCGTTCGATATCTGGGCGAACCCGTTCGCGAAATGGCTAAAGGCCGATGAAAATCATCTTTCTCCGACAGCTTTTTGTTGCACAAATAGAGCAATATCGCCCGCTTTGCGCAGGCTTGGTTCTTGATACGAGAAACCACTTCCTTACTGGCTCATCGTCGTGGTATTAGGCGGGCAGCCTTCGGAAGGCAGCACTGGATACCATGATTCCAGGGCAGCAGGCGTCGCAAGAAAGAAATACATAGCGCGTGTTCCGCTAACCATTTCATTGATTGGAGACGACCATGTTCAAGCGACTCAGTGCCGAATTTTTCGGAACGTTCTGGCTGGTACTTGGAGGCTGCGGCAGCGCAGTGATCTCGGCTGCTTTCCCGGGGTTGGGTATCGGCTTCCTGGGTGTTGCACTGGCTTTTGGGCTCACCGTGGTGACCATGGCTTATGCCTGCGCCGGCATTTCAGGGGCGCATTTCAATCCTGCCGTGACCGTCGGCTTGTTCGCGGGTGGTCGTTTCAGCGGCAAGGATGTCATTCCCTACATCGTGGCTCAGGTCATCGGCGGCATCGCTGCGGCGGCGGTGCTGTATGTGATTGCCAGCGGCAAGGCAGGCTTCGATGCTACCGCCAGCGGCTTTGCCTCCAACGGGTACGGCGAGCACTCGCCAGGTGGCTTCTCGCTTCAGGCCTGTATGGTTAGCGAATTCGTGCTCTCGGCCATGTTCGTGATCGTCATCCATGGCTCGACCGACCGCCGCGCACCGGTGGGCTTTGGCCCGCTGGCCATCGGCCTTACCTTAACCATCATCCACCTGATCAGCATCCCGGTGACCAATACCTCGGTCAACCCGGCTCGCAGCACGGGCGTGGCGCTGTTCCAGGGTACCTGGGCGGTCCATCAGCTGTGGATGTTCTGGTTGGTCCCGTTGATCGGCGGTGCCGTAGGCGGCCTGATTTATCGTGCGCTGCTGGCTGAAGACGCGAAGCCCTGACGCCATCGGGCACGTTTGCTATCCCGTCATTCCGGCTTAGGCCGGAATGACTTTTTTGCACTGCGGCAAGCAGTCGTGCATCTTGCATTCAGCGTCATTTGCCCCAACGATGCAGGCATCCGATTTGCGGAATTCCTCATCGAGGGTCACTACGGTGACGCACACGATTATCGCGTTGATCGCCGAATACGGTTTGCTACTGGTCTTCCTCAATGTGCTGGTGGAGCAGGCAGGTGTGCCTGTGCCCGCGGTGCCGACCCTGGTGGTTGCCGGCGCGTTGGCGTCTGCAGGCAAGTTGCCGCTGGTTGCGGTCATCGCAGTCGCGCTGATTGCGTGTCTTATCAGCGATCTGGCCTGGTATTGGGCCGGGCGCCATTATGGCGCGACGGTCATGCGCACGCTGTGCCGCATTTCTCTCTCGCCCGATTCGTGTGTGAAGCAGTCGGAGCTGCGCTTTCAACGCTGGCGTGGGCAGATCCTGCTGATCGCCAAGTTCGTACCGGGCCTTTCCACCATCGCGCCGCCGCTGGTCGGTGCGATGAAGCTGCGACCGCACGTCTTCGTGTGGTTCGACAGCCTTGGCTCTCTGCTCTGGATCGGCGTGGTCGTCGGGCTGGGTTATGCCTTTGCGCATGAGATCGACCGCGTATTGATGGCGCTGGCGAGCGCAGGCACGCTTGCCGTCGAATTTCTGGCTGCGTTGCTGATGGCTTATGTGTTGCTCAAATGGTGGCAGCGTCGGCGGTTACTGCTCGCGTTGCGTCTTGCCCGCATCAGCGTGGATGAACTGCATCAGTTGATCCAAGAAGGGAAGGCGCCCATCGTGGTCGATGTGCGTTCGCAAGCCTCGCGGCTGATTGATACCCGCGTTATTCCCGGCGCGCTGATGGCTGACTTGCGGGGTATCGATCAGGAGCTCAACCACGTTTCGATCGAACAGGAAGTGGTGATCTATTGCAGTTGCCCTAACGAAGTGTCTGCTGCAAAAGCGGCGAAAGGTCTGCTGATGCAAGGCTATCGTCGTGTGCGTCCGCTGCTGGGTGGTCTCGATGCATGGGCGGACGCGGGTTATGACATCGGTCAGCTGCCGCTTTCGGAGCAGGTCGATCTCAGTGAAGCAACCATAGTGCCAGGCCACGTGCACTGATACACAACACGCTGCTGCCGATAAGGCCAAATCGCCCCTCTGCCGTTGGTCACGTTGTTATGCCGTAACAACGATCTCATACTCGAAGCAACATTGCCGCGGACTGCTGCCGAGTCCCTCAGACCATGAGGAGATCGTCATGAAGCAAGTGCTTTGTTGTGCGTTGGCGGGCCTGCTTGCCAGTGGGGCAGGCGCCGCGATGGCGGATGAAGGCATGTGGACGCTGGATCACCTGCCTATCACACAGATGCAACAGCGTTACGGGTTTACACCCAGCCAGCAATGGATCGATCTGGTGCAGCACGCAGCCTTGCGGCTCGCAGAAGGCTGTTCGGGCTCGTTTGTTTCCGCCAATGGTTTGGTGATGACCAATCACCATTGCGCAAACTCCTGCCTGTCACAACTCTCCAAAGGGCATGAAGACTTCATGTCCAATGGCTACAGTGCGTTGAAGCAGGACGATGAGCCCAAATGCCCCGACGTCGAGCTCAATCAGCTTGAGTCGATCACCGACGTCACTGCGCAAGTGAATGCCGCCACCGATGGTAAAACCGGTGCAGATCGCATCAAGGCCGAGCGCGCGATCGGTAGCAAACTGGAACAGGCCTGTGTGAGCGGCGATGCCAAGATGTGGCGTTGCGATATGGTCACGCTCTACAACGGCGGGCGTTATGCGATGTACAAGTATCGCCGTTATCAGGATGTGCGACTGGTCTTTGCGCCAGAGCAAAGCATCGCATTTTTCGGTGGCGATCCGGACAACTTCAACTTTCCGCGCTACGACCTGGATGTCGCGTTCTTTCGCGCATACGTCGACAACAAGCCAGCGAATACGCCGCAATTTTTCAAATTCGACCCGCAGGGCCCCAAAGCGGGCGACATGACATTTGTGATTGGCAATCCGGGTATGACGCAACGTGGCGTCCCGTGGATGCAACTGTCTGTCATGCGCGACTCGTTTCTTATTCCACTGGATCGAGTGGCTTCCGAATTACGCGGCGTTCTTTGGCAATACAGTCGCCAGGGCGCTGAGCAGGCGAAGGAGGCTCAAGAACAAAAATTCTCGTGGGAAAATTCAATCAAGGTGTTCAATGGATGGCTTGATACGCTTGCAAACGAGAATTTTATCGACCACAAGAAACAACAGGACGATGCCTTGCGTCAGTGGATGGCGGCCACACCCGAACGGCATGTCAAATATGGCGATCCGTGGACCGATCTACAGCGTGCTCAAGAACGCAGGAAAGATTTGCAGTCGCGCTATATAGAGCTCGAAGCCGGATTCGGGTTTGGTGCCCGAAGCGCCCAACTTTTTGACGACGCACGCACGCTGGTGCGCGCCGCAGCAGAGCGCATCAAGCCTGACGGTGAGCGTTTGCCGGAGTTTCGCGATGCCAATCTCCCGGCCGTGCAACAGCAGGTGGAATCGGACGTTCCTTTCTATCCACAATACGAGCAAACGGTGCTTTCGTGGTCGCTCGAAAAACTTCGGCAGACACTTGGTGCGGACGATCTAACCGTGCATCAGATACTTGGCAAACAATCTCCCGAGCAATTGGCGCAGCAACTGGTAAGTGCAAGCAAACTGTCTGACGCGAGCTTGCGTAAACAGTTGTGGGAGGGCGGCGAGAAGGCCATCGAAGCGTCCAACGATCCGATGATCGTGCTGGCGCGTGCGATCGACCCGGAGTCGCGCAAGATCCGCAAAGCGTATGAGGACGACGTCAAAGCTCCCACCGACAAAGCGGATGAGACGATTGCAAAAGCGCGTTTCGATCGGGATGGCATGTCCACCTATCCCGATGCGACGTTCACGTTGCGTCTGTCGTACGGTAAAGTGGAAGGCTGGAATGAAAAAGGAGTGGCGGTTGCGCCTTTCACGCACTTTGATGGCCTGTACAAGCGCGCAACCGGTGCCGATCCGTTCAAGCTCCCCGATAGCTGGGTGCAGGCGCAAAGCAAACTGAATATGGCGACGCCTATGAACTTTGTGTCGGACAACGACATCATTGGCGGTAACTCAGGGAGTGCCGTCATCGACAGGCAAGGACACGCCGTCGGTCTGATCTTCGATGGAAACATTCATTCCATCGGCGGCGATTTCGTATTTGACGACAGCAGTAACCGCGCTGTTGCGGTGGATACGGCAGCGCTAATCGAAGCGGTCCGCAAGGTTTACAACCAGCCGCGACTGGCAGATGAGTTGACACAAGGTCATTTCTAACCGGCTACACGTAAAAACCGCCTCAACTGTGAGGCGGTTTTTTTGTGAATGTTTCTGTGCCGACACTTGTGCGTCTCTGGCACCGCGCAAGCAAATTACCGTGCAGGTGGGGTTCGGTGCGATCAGCCGCGTTGATCGAGCAGGTAAGGCGACGGCGAAACGGCAAATCCTGCTTTTACCTTTTGCGACACTGCATCGGCAAGCACCTCTTCATCGCCATTTTGCAGCCCTTCAATAACGCGCAGTGCGATGTCGTCGGCGCTCGTCTTCGGGCCTGTCAGCTCTTTGGCCATGTCGGTGTCGATCAGTCCGGCGTGCACGCCGATCACCAGCGTTCCCTGATCGCGCATATCGTTGCGTAATCCGTTCGTCAATGCCCATGCGGCCGCTTTCGATATGGAATAAGTGGCCGAATGCGGACGACTCAGCCAGCTCAACACCGAAAGCATGTTGACGAGGGCGCCGCCGCCATTCGCACGTAGTACTGGCGCAAACGCACGGCTCACATTCAGGATGCCCCACACGTTGGTGTCCAACTGCGCGCGCAGGTCCTTTTCGCCTCCGTCTTCAAGCAAATTCGTACCCATCAGGGCGATACCGGCGTTGTTGATGACGATATCGACATCCGACAGTTGCGCCGCCGCCTTGGTCACGTCGTCCAACGAGGTGACATCCAGCTTTACCGGCACCACGCCAGGCTGAGTCACTGTGGAGGGGTCGCGCGCGCCAGCATAGACCTTGGCGGCTCCGGCGGCGAGGAGGGCCTTGGCATAAGCCAGGCCAAGACCACGGTTGGCGCCAGTCACGAGGGCAGTTTTGCCTTGGATTTTCATTAGAAAACTCTCGAAGGGGTGGGGAGGTCGGTGACCAATCAGTTGGTGGCCGAGGTCTTTACATGATGTGTATCATATAATATGATGACCGTAATTCAATTGCAATCATTGCTATTCCAATCACCGGTATCAGGCTTATGCGCTACGAGAAAGGTCACAAAGAAACGACGCGTCGCCGCATCATCGAAACGGCTGCCGAACGCTTCCGCAAAGAAGGCATTGCAAATGTGGGCGTTGCCAACCTGATGAGCGAAATCGGTTTGACGCAAGGCGGTTTCTACAATCACTTCGAATCGAAAGACGATCTGACTCGCGAAGCGCTCGCGGTGGGGCAAGGGCGCATGCGCGAGCGCTGGCTCAAAGTCAGCAGCAAAACGGGTCGTCCGAACCTGGAAGAGTTGATCAACGGGTATCTCAGTACCTCGCATCGCGACAACGTCGGTAACGGTTGCATGCTCGCTACGCTCGCTATCGAAGCGGGTCGCGCGGAAGGCCCTGTGCGCGCGCAACTGACCGACAGCATCAAGGAAATGGTGAAGCTCGTCGGTTCAGTGCTTCCCGAGTCGCTCAAGCCCAAGCAGCGAGAGGCGAATGCCCGTGCCGTGGTGTCGTGTCTGATCGGCACGATGATTCTTGCGCGTGCTATGGATGATCCGGAGATGTCCGATCGCTTTCTGGAATCCGGCCGTCGCGTCGCCCTTGTTGTTGCCGAAGCTGCCGCTTTATAGCAAGCAGGCAGGCATGCGACGTGGCTACTTCAAGAACCAGCAAGAAAGCTTCCGACGCACCCGCTCGCGGTGCGCTTGCCTTAGTGACCCATCAGGGTGCTGCGTGCATGCAGACAGACAGAGCGCGCCGATTTGCTGCGCGTCATAAGCACGACAATGTTGCTCATGCACTGGTACGTACATCGTCTGCGTTCAAGCGTCTGACGACGCAGCACATGAAAGAGGAATTCAACATCACCGGCATACAGGCCGAGATTCTGATGTTGCTCGCGACTGAACCGGCCATGCTTGGCAATGACCTTGCCGCAGTCGTGGGTGTGAATGCCAGCACGGTGAGCCATGCGCTGGACATGCTGGAAAAATGCGGCCTTCTGAAGCGCCGTCGTTGCACGGACGACCGGCGCATTGTACGCATCGCACTCACCGACCAGGCAAAGCGTATTGCGCGCCGTACGGTCGAGATCACACAGCACATTGTGGATGCCCTGACTACCGGCATCAGCAAGACGGATCTGCTGGCTTTGCAACGCGGCCTGGAGCGCATGGCCGACAACTGCCAGAACCATGTTCGTTCCCCCATGCAAAGCCATGACTTTCGCTCCCGCCGAAATTCGTGACGTCATTGCGCACGGTATTGCCTTCCTCCTTGAGATACATCCTTTATGAACCCGTCCGGCTTCGTCGCTTCAACGCCACCGCGCAAAGTGATGCGCGTGTTGGGTGTTTCCTTGCTGGCCGTTGCACTCAGTGCGTGCGTGAACTATCGCGGTATTCGCAGCGATAGCCATCCGGCATCTGTTTCCGATTACACGACCGCGATAAGTATCCCTGCACAAGGCGGCACGTGGCCGGCTATGGATTGGTCCTACCGATTCGGCGATCCGCAATTGACGGCCTTGATCAACGAAGCGGTCGCCAATAGCCCAACGCTTGCCCAAGCGAAAGCTCGCGTCGCAAAAGCATCCGCCTATGCCGAACAGGCACACGCTGCCGCCGGTCCGAGCGCGGACGTCAAGGATACTTTTTCCCGCGAGCACTTCAGCGGCAACACTTTTTTGCCGCCACCGGTCGGCAATAGCTGGCAGAACGAAAATTCGCTGATTTTCGGCGCTTCCTATGACCTGGACATCTGGGGCAAGAATCATGAAGCACTGCGCTCGGCCATTTCCGAACGCAAGGCCGCCGAAGCCGAAGAGCAACAGGCACGACTGGTTCTTTCTACCTCTGTTGCGCATGCGTACGTGCATCTCGCCCTGCTATATGCATTGCGCGACGTTGCTCAGAACGAGGTCGCCAGCCGCAAGTCGATCGGCTCGCTTACGCAGGCACGCGTGCAAACCGGGCTCGACAACGAAGTCGAAAGCCGCACCATCGATGTCACCATCGACGCCACTCAAACCGATGTTTCGGAGCTGGATGGCCGGATTGCCACTACGCGTTATCAGCTTGCCGCGTTGCTTGGCAAAGGCCCGGATCGCGGTCTGCAGATAACACAACCCGTTTTGCTGGCCGCGCCAGACAGTTCACTGCCGGATAGCTTGCCAGCTGACCTGCTGGCGCGCCGCCCTGACATTGTTGCCGCGCACTGGCGTATCGATGCGGCGGATCACGATGTCAAAGTTGCCAAAGCCGATTTTTTCCCCGACATCAATCTGGCGGCAGCAGTTGGTTACGACGCATTCGGCTTCGGTCGCCTGTTCAATTCAAGCAGCCGATCGGTGCAAGCCGGTCCGGCCATCCACTTGCCATTGTTCGATGGCGGTGCGTTGCGTGCACAGTTGAAAGACCGGTATGCCGGTTATGACGCCGCCATCTCCGATTACAACCAGACGCTGATTGGTGCATTAAACGATGTGGCCACGCAGGTTGCGACCATTCACGCCGTCGAGCAGCAGCAAGTCACGGCGCAAAGCGCCTATGACGCAAGCCGCCGTGCTTACGATCTGGAGATCATCCGCTACAAGGCCGGACTCGATCCGCAATTGCAAGTGCTTTCGGCAGACGTCGCGCGCCTCGAGCAGAGTCAGCGCGTAGCGACTCTGCGCATGCAGCGGCTGGATGCGCAGGTTGCCCTCATTCAAGCGCTAGGTGGCGGATACATCGCGTCATCCCAAGACGTTGCTGCCGTCAATCGCACGCAAGCCTCCCCGTAATTCAACGCTGGTCAATCTCTCCTCATATCCCCCGGACATTGCCATGAACGCCCAAGCTTCATCGATCTCCACCGAAAGCGGTGAACCGCCGAGTCGAGGTCCTCGCCGCCGTATCCTCGCTCTTATTACCCTTGGTATCGCGGTTGTCGCGGCAGCTGCGGTGTCGTATTACGTGCTTGTCGCGCGTTACTACGAGTCGACCGACGACGCGTATATCAACGGTAACGTCGTGCAAGTTACGCCGCAGGTGACCGGCACGGTGATTGCCGTGAACGCGGACAACACGCAGACGATTAAGCAAGGTCAGCCCTTGGTCAAACTCGATCCGGCCGATGCGCGGATCGCGTTGCAGCAATCTGAAGCTGCGCTCGGTCAAACCGTGCGCCAGGTGCGCACGCTCTACGTGGACACCCTCCAGTACCGAGCCGTGCTGGCGCAGCGCAAGTCGGATCTTGCACGTGCGCAGGATGACTATCATCGCCGCATGGATATCGCGCAATCGGGTGCGATCTCGACCGAAGAGATCACGCATGCACGCGATGCCTTGAGCAATGCAGAAGCAGCCTATGAGGTCGCGAATCAACAATTGGCCGCCAATCAGGCGTTGACTTGGAATGTCTCGATTGCCAATCATCCCGATGTTCTGGCGGCCGCTGCAAAAGTGCGCGATGCGTACCTCGCGTATGCACGCAATACATTGCCGGCACCGGTTACCGGTTATGTGGCTCAGCGTGTCGTGCAGGTGGGGCAGCGCGTCGCGCCGGGCACGCCGCTCATGGCGGTCGTTCCGCTGAACGAAATCTGGGTCGACGCCAACTTCAAGGAAGTGCAACTCGAGCATATGCGCATCGGCCAGCCGGTGACGCTACACGCCGACGTTTACGGTTCATCGGTGACCTATCACGGCCAAGTCGTGGGTTTTTCGGCCGGCACGGGCTCTGCGTTCTCGCTGCTGCCACCGCAGAATGCGACGGGCAACTGGATCAAGATCGTGCAGCGTTTGCCGGTGCGTATTGCGCTGGATGCCAAGGAGCTCCAGGCACATCCGCTGCGTATAGGCTTGTCCGTTCTGGCCGAAGTCGATTTGCACAACCAGAATGGACCTGCGCTGGAGCAAGCGCCGAATACGGTTTATCAGACACCGGTTTTCGAAGACTACGGTTCTGAGGCCAATGGGGAAATCGCAAAGATCATTGCGCAGAATGCCGGTAGCGATGCGGAGGCGGTGATCGCCGGAGCGCCCGCTTTACGTAACGCACCCCGCGTCGCGGTGGCTCACTAAGAGCGCTTGCCATGAGCGACAACAAACATATCGATCATCCGCCGTTGCAGGGCGCGAAGCTCGCCATCGGAGCGATTGCTGTATCGCTGGCGACTTTCATGAACGTGCTCGACACGTCGATCGCCAATGTCTCCATTCCGACGATCTCCGGCAATCTTGGCGTGTCGCCGGACCAGGGGACGTGGGTGATTACGTCGTTCGCGGTGTCCAATGCCATTGCGCTGCCTCTCACAGGGTGGCTGTCGCAGCGCATCGGGCAGGTGAAGCTTTTTCTAACCGCGACAATGCTTTTTGTTATCGCATCCTGGATGTGTGGTTTTGCCCCAAACTTGCCGATCCTGCTTCTGGCGCGCGTGTTGCAGGGTGCGGTGGCCGGTCCGATGATTCCGCTTTCTCAAGCATTGTTGTTGGCTGCGTTCCCTCGCAGCAAGGCACCGTTGGCCTTGGCGCTCTGGTCGATGACGACGCTGACGGCGCCTGTCGCGGGCCCGATTCTTGGTGGATGGATATCCGACAACTACACGTGGCCGTGGATTTTCTACGTCAACATTCCGGTCGGCATTCTTGCCATTGCCGGTACGTGGTTGATCTTTCGTGACCGCGAATCCGCTACGCACAAATTGCCGATCGATATTCTGGGCCTTGTGCTGCTGGTGATCTGGGTCGGCGCTTTGCAGATCATGCTCGATAAGGGCAAGGATCTGGACTGGTTTAGCTCGCCCGTCATCATTGCGTTGGCTGTCACTTCGGCAATTGCCTTCGTGTATTTCATTGCCTGGGAGTTGACCGATCGTCATCCGATCGTTGATCTGAGTCTATTCAAATTGCGCAATTTCACCGCGGGCACGGTAGCGCTGTCGGTGTCTTACGGCCTGTACTTCGCCAATATTGTGTTGTTGCCGCTGTGGCTTCAGACCAATATCGGATATAGGGCAACCGATGCGGGACTTGTGTTGGCTCCCGCAGGATTGGTGGCTGTCGCGCTGACGCCGTTTGCGGGCAGGTTGGTGGGACGCATCGATCCTCGCTTTATCGCTACGGTGTCGCTGCTGGCGTTTGCGGCATGCTTCTTCTGGCGCGCCAACTACACGAGCGATGTGGATCCGTGGTCGCTCATGATGCCGACCCTGATTCAGGGAATCGGTCTGGCGACGCTCTTCGTGCCCTTGCTCGCGATTACCTTATCCGGGCTACCCGCACAGCGCATCCCGGCAGCGTCGGGTTTGTCGAACTTCTTGCGCATTTTGTGCGGCGGCATTGGTACGTCGATCTTCCAAACGGCATGGGATCACCGTTCGATCCTGCATCATGCGCAACTCAACGAAGTAACGACGAACTACAACCCGGTTTTCCAGCATTTCACAACTCAGTTGCAGCAAGCCGGAAATAATCAGGCGCAGTCGTACGGCATCTTCAATCACCTATTGGATCAGCAGGCCGCACAGCTTGGCGTCGACGATCTTTTCTATATTTCCGGGATCCTGTTCGTCGTGCTGATTGCGTTGCTGTGGATTTCAAAGCCCGGG
>NZ_DATHMR010000018.1:0-9948 GCF_035486915.1 Dyella sp.
GCACGATTGCGATGTACACGCTCACCTCGCCGGCCCATGCTGCCGCTCCGTCGAACTGGGCGCTGGAAGCTTCCGACGATGGTCAGCACTGGATGACGCTTGATACTCGCAGCCACGAACGCTTTCCCTGGCCGCGCCAGACACGCGTGTTCGGCATCAAGCAATCCGCAAAACACGCGTACTATCGACTCGCCTTCGACGATGCCGCATCGGCACAAGCAGCCTTGGCTGAAATCGAGCTCATCGGCCCAACAACACCCTGAGCGGCCCCGCCTCGCCATTTTCCCGTGAACGTGGCAAGGCGGTCGCATAGCCCGAAAGTCATGCTCACAAGCGCGCCGTTGCGGACTATCTTGGAGAACTCACTCCACAGATAAGGTGATCGCCATGCAGCGATTTCGATCGATTTTTACTGCGGCGGCATTGAGCGGCGCCACGGCCTTGATGGCAGCGCCAGCCGCGTTGGGTGTCGCTCCCCCGACAAGCTCCGGCAGCTCGAATATCGGTATCGATCTCTCTGGCATCGATCATTCGATTCAACCGGGTAACGATTTCTTCGGCTACACCAACGGCACATGGCTGAAGACCGCGCAGATTCCAGCCGACCGTTCGAGTACGGGCAGTTTTCTATTTGTTTATCAGCTGGCCGAAAAGCGCACGTCCGACCTGATCCAGAGTCTTGCCAAATCCAATGCGCCCGCCGGCTCGAATTCACGCAAGATTGCGGACTATTACGCCGCATTCATGGATGACGCGAACATCGAGAGGCTTGGACTGGCGCCGCTGAAGGCGGAGCTGGACCAAATCGACGCGATCAAGACTCGCGATGACCTCTCCCGTGTACTGGGCAGCCAGATGCGTGCCGATGTCGACCCCGTCAACGCCACGAATTTCCACACCGAAAATCTTTTCGGTGCGTTCGTGACGCAGGGTCTGGAGGATACGTCGCACTCGATGGTCTATCTGCTGCAAGGTGGCCTGGCGATGCCGAGCCGCGACTATTACGTATCGCAAGATCCGCAAATGGCAGCGGCCCGTGCGAAGTATGAAACCTATGTCGCGTCGCTGTTGAAGCTTGCCGGTACGCCTGACGCCGATGCACAGGCCAAGGCGATCGTCGCGCTGGAAACGAAGATCGCGCAGGCGCAGGAAAGCCTAGTCGACAGCCAGGATGTGCATAAAGCCAACAACGTGTGGAGCGTGAGCGACTTCGCACAGAAAGCACCGGGTATCAATTGGACCGCGTATTTCAAGGCGGCAGGCCTGAGCGACCAGCAACATTTCGACGCATGGCAGCCGTCGGCGACCACGGGGCTCTCCGCGCTCGTGGCAAGCGAGCCGGTCGAAACCTGGAAGCAGTTGCTGCGCTATCACGCCATTGACGGTGCAGCACCGATGCTGCCAAAGGCTTATGCCGATCTCAACTTCGACTTCTATGGCACAACGCTGCAGGGCACACCCCAACAACAGGAGCGCTGGAAACGCGCGGTTGTCTTGACGAATGCAGACCTTGGCGATGCCGTGGGCCAACTTTACGTGAAGCAGTATTTCCCTGCTTCAGCAAAGGCGCGTGTGCAAGCGATGGTGAAGAATATTCTTGCCGCGTTTGACGAACGCCTGACAACGCTCGCCTGGATGACACCGGCGACGCGTGCCAAAGCAAAAGAAAAAATTGCCACCTTGCGTGTGGGCATGGGTTATCCGGACAAGTGGCGAAACTACAGCACGCTGGTGGTGAAGGCGGACGATCCGCTCGGCAACCATCTGCGCGCCGAGAAACTGGAATATCAGCATCAGATCGCCAAACTCCATCAGCCGGTCGACCGCGGCGAATGGTGGATGACGCCGCAAACGGTGAACGCCGTGAATCTGCCCCTGCAGAACGCACTGAACTTCCCGGCTGCGATTCTGCAACCGCCCTTCTTTGATCCGAAGGCGGACGACGCAGCGAATTACGGCGCTATCGGCGCGGTCATTGGTCACGAGATCAGCCATAGCTTCGACAACACGGGTGCTGACTTCGATGCGCAGGGCAAGATGGAAAACTGGTGGACGCCGCAGGATGCAGCACATTTCCAGACGGCAACGCAGAAGCTGGTTCAGCAGTACAACCAGTACGAAGCGCTGCCGGGTCTGCATGTGAATGGTCAACAGACGCTGGGTGAAAATATCGCCGACCTTTCTGGTATCACGGTGTCATTCGCCGCGTATCACAAATCGCTCGGCGGCAAACCGGCGCCGGTGATCGACGGTCTCACGGGCGATCAGCGATTCTTCCTGGCGTTCGGTCAAGCGTGGCGCTTCAAGATTCGTGACGCGGCACTTCGTCAGCGACTGTCCACCGATGTGCACGCACCATCCAACTTCCGCGCGCAGACGGTGCGTAATCTTGATGGCTGGTATGACGCCTTTGGCGTCAAGCCTGATGAGAAGCTTTATCTGGCACCGGATGATCGCGTGAAGATCTGGTAAGCATTCCGGCTTCCAAACAAAAGGGCCGCACTCCAAAAATAGTGCGGTCCTTTTTATTTCCAACGATGACGTTCAATCATCATGGGCGAACGATTTGACTCGCCTCACTCGCAACGCTTACACCTATAGCGCAGGCCCACTTCGGCGTTGAAGCCTCCGCGCTCGGCGTTCGTCGAACTGCCAGCTCGTGCTTACATCGAACCAAGACGAATGACGCCGTGTTGCCGCCGGGCGGCGAGCAGACTACGACGGATTAGCAGATCTGCTGGCTACCTAGACACGTATCAGGCTATACCCAATCCATCGATACCGGTCATCGTCTTGGCATCGAATCCGGCCATCTCGGCGAAGCGCCGACCGCGATCGGCATAATCGTGGAATTGATCGAAGCTGGGCGCGCCCGGGGAGAGCAGCACAACACCGCCGCTTGGCGTAATGATGCGTGCCATATCGATGGCGTCTGCGAGGTTATCGACATCGCCTAGCGGAATTTCGGATTTTGCCGCGCGCAATGCGAACGCGATGCGTGGACCGTTGGCACCTTGCGTCACGATGCGCAGGCGTTTACGTGAGGCGACATCCCGTACGAATGGCGACCAATCCAGACCGCGATCGTGTCCGCCAACGATGACGGTGATATCGCGATCGTGCAGGCTATCGAGCGCGGCAATGGTTGCTTGCGGCGTTGTGCTGATGGAATCGTTGATCCACTGCATGCCGTCGCTTTCGCCTAGCGGCTGTAAGCGATGTGGTAACGGACGAAAACCATTCAACGCGGGAGCAGCTGCAACGGCATCGAAACCCATGGCTTCCAATGCTGCCAGTGCCGCGCATGCATTCAGGGCGTTGTGCAGCCCCGGCACGGAGAGTTGGCTCAGCGCCAATACGTCGACTTCGCCGCGACGAATAGAACCTTCCGCCACATGCCATCCGTCTTGCCGGCCGAACATGATGCGATGAGGATGCGCCACCGTTTCCTCGAGCAACGAAGCCTGCTCCGCATTCACCAACAACTGACGGGCAGCATCGGCAAGCTTGAGCTTGTCGGCGACATAGCGTTCGCGCGAACCGTGCCAGTCGAGATGTTCTTCATACAGGCTGGTAATGACACCCAACTCCAACGCACCCGCTTCGCCGGTTTGAAAACTGGAAAGTTCGATCGCCCACAACTCCGCTTGCTGATCGAGCAATTCAAGCAATGGCAATCCGATATTGCCTGCCAGTGCCGTGCGGATGCCCAACGCACGTGCGAGGTGCGCAAGCAATGCCGTGGTGGTGCTTTTGCCTTTGGTGCCCGTGACGGCAACTACTCGTGCTTGCGGATTTTCCGCGAACCACAGTGCCGTACCGGACGTGAAACGCGTACCTTGCGCCTGCGCTGTGATGATCGCCGGCTTGTAGGCGGAAATACCGGGCGATTTCACGACTACGTCGTATGCACTGAGCGCCACGGCATCGGGCTCGTTTGCGTAGACGCGTAGCGCGGCATCGAATGCTCGCGCTTCGGCGGCTTCCGCTTCGGTGCAATAAAGCGCAAGCGTCAGACCGGGGGCGCGATGACGCAACGCACGGATCGCCGCGCGGCCTTCGCGCCCGAAACCCCAGATGGCAACGCGTTGCCCGGCAAGTTCCGCGATGCGCATGTCAGCCGATCGCCGCGAGCGCTGCTTGCAGTCGCACCGGAACGCGATGCTCGTCCGATGGCGTAAGCCAGGGCTCCAGCGCTAACTGCGCCGTATCGAGTTGCGGCAGGATCTCGCTACGGAAACGCGCGACGAGTGCATCTTCCTGCCATTCCGGCCGCTGACTCAATGCGTACATCGCTGCGCGCGCTTCCGCCCCCTCGCCCACGCATTCAAACGGTTTGTGATCGTGGTATTCGAGCAACGCGTCAAAGCCTGCTGCCTGCGATTCATCGTCCAGCAGATTGCGGCCGAAGATCGCGAGCAACCGTGGCTTCGGCAGAAACGGTGCCAGTGCAAGAAACACGAAGTGACACTTGGGGCATTGTCCACACCAGCGGTCCGCCGGTTTCGGACCGAGAATCTTGAAGTTACGGTTGCAGCTGGAGAACACGTCGAAATAGGGCGTGAGTTTCGCAAACGCGCGCGTGATGGCTAGCTCCGAGTACGGACGCAACACCGAGCAGTAATCCAGATCGGCGGCAACATGCGTATGCAGCCAATCGCTGAACATCTGCTCGAATGCGTAGCCCTTGCTCCACTGATGATTCACTTGCTGGCCTTCGTACTCCAGCGTCGCGACGGACGCAGAACGTTCATTGGCGAAAGCGATGCTGTCATAGCCATAGAGAACCGCAGCCACGGCGAGAATGGCCGAGTTCACCGCAGTCACGGGAATATGGCCGTTCCATGCACCGAGTCGGTTAAGCTCGAATAGACCTGGCGCCAGTTCGCGCTGAATGTTGAGCGTTGGCAAACCGGTGCGTTCCGCGCATGAAGCGATCAAAGGCGAATTGCCGACCCACACAGCTGTCGCTTGTCCGCCGATCTGCTTGATGGCTTCCACCGCGACGAGTGAATCTTTGCCGCCGCCAATCGGCACCAGTGTGCGCTTTGGTAAATGAAGCTCGGGCGCTGCAACTTTTGCCTGCGTGGATGACGCACGCGGAAAATTGATGCGCCCGCGCAGATCCAGCCCGTTGCGATACGCGAACTCGGCCAGACCATGCAGATACAACGCGTCGAGCAGATCGGCGGTGGTGTCGTCGAGCGGGTCATTCGCCACCTCTATCTTGGGCGGAATGCCTGCTTTGTAATAACTCACGCCCGCGATCAAGTGCAGCATTTTGAGTGCCGCATCGAACGCATGCTTGTGCCCTGCACCGATCGCCGGTGCTGCGGGAAAACGCACGCGCTCGATCAGTTCCTCACCCTGATCGAACTGATAGACCAGTTCGGCCACACCGTCCGCATAGCTGCAGCGCACGAAACGGAAGACCTGGGTCAGGCGCGGTTGGATCGGGTTGGTCACTCAAACACTCCGTAATGGCGGCTCACGCCACGCCCTCTCCCATGGCGAGAGGGGGCGCGGCGATGACTATTCGAGGACGATTTCTTCCGCCTCATCCCGCAGATTGTAAGGCGAAGACATGACTTTGCCGTAGGCACCGGCCTGGGCGATCAGCATCACGTCACCCTCCTTCGCCTCCGGCAGCCGGCGATCGGACCCGATGACGTCGCCGCTTTCGCAGATGGGACCGACGACCTGATACAGCGCCGTGGCGGGTTCGTCCAGACGCGTGAGGTTCACGATCTCATGCCATGCGTCGTAGAGTGCCGGGCGAATCAAGCTGTTCATGCCCGTGTCCACGCCGAGGTAGCGCCAGCTGCCTTTGCCCTTCTGCTGCGTGACGCGCGTGATCAGCACGCCCGCATCGGCGACCAGGTAACGGCCCGGCTCCATCCACAGTGTGTAGTGCGGATACGCGGATTTGACCTTACGCAGCACTTCGTCCAGCGCGGTGATGTCCAGTCGCGCCTCGCCCGGATGCGACGGCACACCGAGTCCGCCGCCGATGTCGAGAAAATCCACGCTGCCGATGCGCTCGGCAAGGCTGGCGAGTTGACCGTAGACTTCGCCCCAATGCTTCGCATCGAGAATGCCCGAACCCAGATGCGCGTGCAGTCCGCGCACGATGACGCCGTGGGTATCGGCCAGCCGCAAGAATGCGTCAATGTGTTCGACCGGCAAACCAAACTTGCTGCCGCTGCCACCCGTACGCACTTTCTCGTGATGACCGAGGCCGCGGCCCAGGTCTATGCGCAAGACGATCTCGCGACCGCGAAATACATCGCCCCAATGTTCGAGCGGGTAAAGCGAATCGAGCGAGACAGTCGCGCGTGTCGTGAATGCCCATGCGTAATCGTCGCGAGGCGCGAAGTTAGGTGTGAACAATAACGGCGACGATTCGGGCACTGCCGCCATCACCGCTTTGAGTTCGCCCGGCGATACGCATTCGAAACCGAAACCTTCTTCGGCAAGTACGCGCAAGATGGCCGGATGCGTGTTTGCCTTCACGGCGTAATGCAGGCGATCCACAGAACCGAGCGCCTTCAGTTCGCGCGCCTGATGTCGAACCGTCGGCAAGTGGTAGACATAACGCGGCGTGGCTTCCCTACCCAGTGCGAGGAGTTTGTCGCGGGATGCGGTTCGCCACCACGCATCGGGCGTTACAACCGTTTCGCCGCTTCCGTAGAGACTTTGCCAGCTCGACCCAAACAGCGCGCTGTCGTCGGTGCGCAATGCACCGGCGGCGATCAGCATCTCGTGCAACCGCGGTACGAGTTCGTCGACGACGCTTTCGTCAACCACGAACGTGAGGTTGAGATTGTTCGAAGACTGCGAGATCAGATGCACGCGCAACTGACCGAATTCCGCGAGCACACTGGAAAGCGTATGCAGCATCGAACGCATACCGCGGCCAACCAGCGTAATGGCGGCGCACGGCGCAATGACTTTGACGCGGCACGATTTGGCAAGATCGCTGGCAAGCGCGGCAACAGCGTCCGAATCGAGCAAATTCTCGGTAGGATCGAGCGACACGGTGACGTTCGTTTCGGCCGAACTTATCAAGTCCACCGACAGACCGTGCTGCTTGAAGTGTGCGAACACATCGGCAAGAAAGCCGACCTGCTGCCACATGCCGACCGATTCCATCGACACCAGCGTGAGACCCTTGCGTGCGCTGATCGCTTTGACGCTTGGCGCGTGTTCGCGCACTTCCGGGCCAATGACGGTGCCTTCCAGCTCCGGTCGGTTGGTGTCCTTGATCAGCATCGGCACCCGCGGCTCGCGCAGCGGCGACAGGCAGCGTGGGTGCAGCACTTTGGCGCCGGTCGAGGCGATTTCCTGTGCTTCTTCGTAATCGAGTTTCTGCAGCAGACGCGCGCCGGGCACCTGACGCGGATTGGCGGTGAACATGCCGGCCACGTCCGTCCAGATTTCCACGCGCTGTGCTTTCAGCAACGCGCCAAAATACGACGCGGAAGTATCCGAGCCGCCACGACCCAGCAACACCGTGCGGCCTTTCGACTCGCGCGCGATAAAGCCCTGCGTGATGAACACCTCGCCTGATTTTGCAAGGCGCGCATTGAGTGACGAATCCGGCTTGGCTTCCACCATGGCCGACAGCAGCTTGGTGCGCTCGTTCTGATTGGGCAGCGCGATAGCAGCGAGACAATCGCGCGCGTCCACCCACTGCGTCGCCAAACCGCTATGCGTAAGGAAAGCGGCGCCGAGCGAACTGGACATCAACTCACCTTGCGCCTGCACCAGCGCAGACCAAGCCAGTTCGCCGAGCGCGGCCGGGCCGTCTTCCGCCAGCTTGGCCAGCTCCGAAAGTCGCGATGCGAGCGTATCGGGAACCGCCAGCTGCATGTGATCGAGCAAATCGTAGTGCCGTTGCGCGATTGCCTTCGCAGCCTCGATGCGTTTGCCTTTGTCGTCCTGGGTACACAGATGTTTGAGCGCGTCGGTGATGCCGGTGAGCGCGGACACGACCACCACCACGCGTGCGCCTTCGGCACGGCGGCTGGCAACGAGTTCACGGATGTTCTGCCAACGCGGCAAGGTGGCGACACTGGTGCCGCCAAACTTCATCACGATCCAGGGAGCGCCGGCGGAAAGCGGCGCGGAGGCATTTGAGGTCACGATGTCTCTGTCAGGGTTGCGGGGGACACAATCCCCTCAGTGTTGCGCTGCATCAGCCGGAATGCAACCGCCGATTGTGACTATGGACGGCCATTTGGATGGCTAAACGCTCTTAGCCCCTCTCCCCTCGGGAGAGGGGTTGGGGTGAGGGTTCGTTTGGATCGCGCCATCCATGTTTGATGTAGATTGGATTCTTCGCGCTGTGCGCACCCTCACCCGCCTGCCGGCACCCTCTCCCGACGGGAGAGGGATGGGTTCGTCAAGTTCGACGTAGTTATTCCACCGTCACCGGAATCTTGCCGATACGCGCCTGCCATTCGCGCGGCCCCGTCTTGTGCACGGAAGTACCGGCGGAATCAACCGCGACGGTAACGGGCATGTCTTTGACGTCGAATTCGTAGATAGCTTCCATACCGAGATCGGCGAAGCCCACCACCCGCGACGCCTTGATCGCCTTGGAAACAAGGTAAGCCGCACCACCCACCGCCATCAGATAGACCGACTGATGCTTCTTGATCGCATCGATGGCCGCCGGACCGCGTTCGGCCTTGCCGACCATGCCCAAAAGACCGGTCTGCGCGAGCACCTGCTCGGTGAATTTGTCCATACGGGTGGCCGTGGTCGGACCAGCGGGACCGACGACTTCGTCGCGCACCGGATCGACCGGGCCGACGTAGTAGATAAAGCGGCCGTGGAAATCCACCGGCAGCTTCTCGCCTTTGTTCAACATGTCGACCATGCGCTTGTGGGCGGCGTCGCGGCCCGTCAGCAACTTGCCGTTGAGCAGCAGTACTTCGCCGGGCTTCCAGGTGGCGACTTCCTCTCGCGTGAGCGCGTCCAGATTCACGCGACGGCCTTTGGATGTGTCGTAAGTGAGTTTCGGCCAGTCTTCGAGCGATGGCGGATCGAGCATCACCGGACCGGAACCGTCGAGCGTGAAGTGGGCATGACGCGTGGCGGCGCAGTTGGGGATCATCGCGACCGGCAGATTCGCCGCGTGCGTCGGGTAATCCTTCACCTTGATATCGAGCACGGTGGTCAAACCACCCAGACCCTGCGCGCCGATGCCGAGCGCGTTGACCTTCTCGTACAGCTCGATACGCAATTCCTCGGCACGATTCGTCGGGCCGCGTGCGATCAGATCCTGGATATCGATCGGCTCCATCAGCGCTTCTTTCGCCAGCAGCATCGCCTTCTCGGCCGTGCCGCCGATACCGATGCCGAGCATGCCCGGCGGACACCAGCCCGCACCCATGGTGGGAACCGTCTTGAGCACCCAATCCACGATGGAATCGGAGGGGTTCAACATCACGAACTTGGACTTCGCTTCCGAACCGCCGCCCTTCGCCGCGACGATCACATCGACGGTATCTCCTGGCACGATGGAGACGTTGATCACCGCAGGCGTGTTGTCCTTGGTGTTGCTGCGCTTGCCGGCCGGATCGGCGAGCACACTGGCGCGCAGTTTGTTGTCCGGATCGTTGTAGGCGCGACGCACACCTTCGTTGACCATGTCCTCCAGCGACATCGTGGCGTCCCAGCGGACACTCATGCCGACTTTGAGGAACACCGTGACGATGCCGGTGTCCTGGCATAACGGACGATGACCTTCCGCCGCCATGCGAGAATTGATCAGGATCTGCGCCATCGCATCCTTCGCGGCGGCCGACTCCTCGCGCTCATAGGCGGCGGCAAGATTGGTGATGTAGTCGACCGGGTGGTAGTAGCTGATGTACTGCAGTGCGTCGGCAACGGACTGGATCAGATCGTCTTGCTTGATGGTGGTCATGGCGATGGCTTCGA
>NZ_DATHMR010000019.1:0-3921 GCF_035486915.1 Dyella sp.
GCTGCCGTCGTTTTCCAGATGCCAATGCCAATTGAGCTGATGCGATTTGCCGCGCGAGAGACGCAAGCCCGCAAGGCCGCCCAGGAAGCACGGCGCGGTATCGAGCATTTCGGCCAGAAGCGAATTGCCGACGTGCCCGGACAGACGCGCGTAGCTGCGCGACTTGCGCAAGGTTTGCGGCAAGCCCAGCACAGCGGTCGCCAACCGCTGCTCCAACGACTGCAGCGTGGTGTGCGCGAGCATTTTGCTTTCGAGCGGCATCGGCCGAGCAAAGCGTCCGTGCTCAACCGGCGCCAGCAACACCGGAGCTGCATCCAGCCGCGCGTAAGGGACACCTTCCTCCGGCATCACCTCGAAAAAGAAACCCAGCACCGTGTGATCGTGCACGGCAGCGGCCGCCGGCTTGGCGAGCAGCTTGCGCCATACGCCGGGCAAGGCTTCCTCGCCGCGCTCATCCCCCTTCGTGGAAGGATCGCCGTGGTGTTTCTCGTCCGGTACGTGCATGCGCATGCGATCCCTGGAGCGATCAAAACCTTGAGCTTAGCAGCGATTCGGGTTCTTTCCGCAACCGTTTGCGGACGAATCGATAGAACTGTTGCTCAATACGGCCCAAACAAGCCCTGGGGGTATTCAGGCTTCTGCTCGCGCGCCATTAAAGCCTTCAATCCTTCCACTGGCGTAACCTCGCCATGCAGCACGGCGCGCACACCTTTGCTGATGGGAAGATCGAGGCCGTGCTTGTCGGCCAGGCGCACCACTTCGTCCACGGTGACGACGCTTTCGACAACCTGACCGATCTGCTTGACTGCATCGTCGATGCCGATGCCGTGCCCCAGCGCAATGCCCAGACGGCGATTGCGCGAAAGATCGCCTGTGCAGGTGAGCACGAGATCGCCCAGGCCCGACAGGCCCATCAGCGTTTCCGGCCGCGCGCCGAGCGCCACGCCAAGGCGCAGCATCTCGTTCATGCCGCGCGTAATGAGTCCGGCGCGCGCGTTCAAACCCAGCTGCATGCCGTCGGCGACTCCTGTCGCCACGGCCAGCACGTTCTTCATGGCACCACCGAGCTCCGCACCCAGCACATCCTTGCCGGTATAGGCACGGAAGTTCGGCGCGTGCAGCAGGGTCGCGAGCTGCTGGGCGAACACTTCGTTCTCCGAGTGCACCGTGACCGCGCTGGGCATGCCGGAGGCGACTTCGCGCGCGAAGGACGGTCCAGTGATCACTGCCGCTGCGCGGCCCGGAAACTTTTCGGCCACGAGCTCATGCAGGAAGCGGCCCGTGCCCGGCTCGAAGCCCTTGGTCGCCCAGGCGATATTGGCCGCCGGATCGAGCATCGAGTCGATCTCGGCGAGCATTTCGGCAAACGCGTGGCTGGGCACCACGATCAGGACGATCGTGGCTCCGCGCAGCGCCGCGGCCAGATCGGGCTCGAAAACCAGATTGGGCGGCAGCTCGAGGTCCGGCAGATAACGATGATTGCGGTGCGTGGCCGCCATCTCGGCAAGCGCGGCAGCGTCGCGCCCCCACAAACGGGTGACGACGCCATTGCGCGCGGCGAGCGTGGCCAGTGCCGTCCCCCAGGAACCGGCACCCAGGACAGCCAGGATCGGCTGATCATTCATGAAGAGAGCCCAAGTAGGGTCTAAATGGCTCAGCTGTTGAGCGTGGGAGCCTCGCCGCCGCCGGCCATGCGGCGTGCCTGCTCAGCGTACAGGGCTTCGAAATTGATCGGCTGCAGCAAGAATGGCGGGAAGCCGCCTTCCTGTACCAGCGTGGAGATCGTGTGGCGCGCGTACGGGAACAGCAGATTCGGACAGTAGCTGCCGATGATGCCGGCGTGATCGGCCTCGCTGAAACCGGCGATGCCGAACAAGCCGGCCTGATGCACTTCGGCCAGATAAGCGGTGCGCTCGTTCACCGTGCAGGTAAGGGTCAGGCTGAGCACCACTTCGTACATATCGTTGCCCAGACCCGTTGCGCGCTGGCTCAGATTGAGCTGAACCTGCGGGGCATCGGTCAGTTCGGCCACGTCCTGAAAGATCTGCGGTGCGTTCGGGGCCTCGAACGAGACGTCCTTGACGTAGATCTTTTGGAGCATCAGCTGCGGCTGGTTGGCGGGGCCGTTGGTCTGGCCGTTGGTGACTTCTGCCATGAGATTCCCTCAGTTCAATTGAGCAAGCGCAATAAGCGCAAAGGAGAGGATTGTTCCATACATCCCCGATTGCCGCTATGAGACGCTTGCCGCCTTAAGGTGCTGAAAACGGTAACGCCGACAGGGAATGCGCCCTTTTCTCGGAACAGGCACCCCGGGAACGACAGTCAGCGCTGCCGTCGGGGTGCCAGCTGATCAAAGATTGCGCATCCGCCTGTTTTTCTGAGAGAATGCACGGCTCGGCCATGCCGGCCCGATTCTTCGGGCACGTTCGCGACGCGATGCGAACCTCACGGCAACCCCCGAAAGCAACACCCTCCAGTATCGCGTGGCGCAAAGCGCCACTGGGCCGATGTCGCCCTGGCCAACGGGCGGTAAACAAAATTACGGAGGTCATCATGGCCCGTGTATGCCAAGTCACCGGAAAAGGCGTGCAGACTGGTAACAACGTCTCGCATGCGAACAACAAAACCCGTCGCCGCTGGTTGCCCAACCTGCATGAGCGTCGCTTCTGGGTCGCCAGCGAAAACCGCTGGGTGAAACTGCGCGTCTCCAACCAGGCGCTGCGCACCATCGACAAGAAAGGCATCGAGGCCGTGATTGCCGATCTGCGCGCCCGTGGCGAAAAGGTCTGAGGAGATAAGTCATGGCTAACAGCAAGCAAGACAAGATCCGTTTGATCTCGTCGGCCGGTACCGGCCACTTCTACACCACGCAGAAGAACAAGAAGAACACCCCGGACAAATTTGAGTTCAAGAAATACGATCCGGTTGTGCGCAAGCATGTGATCTACAAGGAAGGCAAGATCAAGTGACGTAACGGTCCATGCGCGCAGCGCATGGTTTACCGCAACGTCACCCCAGCGAAAGCTGGGGTCCAGTGCCTTAAAAGAAACCCGCCGCAAGGCGGGTTTTCTTTGCCTGCTTGTCAGCCTCGGATCACCGTCATGCTTTCATCCGCAACACACGATTGCCGATGGCTGGCAAACTTGTAGTGCAGCACATTGGCTGGGAGATCGTGGCGGATGAGCAACTCAATGAACTCCCCTATCGTTGTCTACGACGGCGTCTGCCTGCTCTGCAGCCGCTGGATTCGCTTTCTGCTGGAACACGATCGCGAAGGCCGCTACCGATTCGCCGCGATGCAATCGGAAAGCGGCAAGCAACTATTGATCTCCCACGGTCTCGATCCAAGCTCACCGTTTTCCATGCTGCTGGTCGAGAACGATCAGGGTTACACCGACACCACCGCCATCGCCCGCGTTCTTCGCGCTTTACCGCAACGACGCTGGCACTGGCTGAGCGCAACGATCCTGGCGTTCCCACAAAAAATGCGTGATGTGGCATACCGCTTTGTGGCGCGCCATCGTTATCGTTTTTTCGGCCGCAGCGAACAGTGCTTTGTGCCCACACCCGAGCAGCGTTCGCGCTTTATGTCGTGAGTGCACGGCTGGCAAAGTTTCCCGGCACGCACGACAGCCGGAAATTTCTCGCCGATCGACAAAAAGCCCGCCGAAAGGCGGGCTTTTGCATTCAGATGGATCGCAGCGCGGAAAATCAGGCGTTGCTGCCGACCAACGAGTAACCCTTCAAGCGCTGGGCGAATTCCTGCAGTGCGCGGATACCGCTCTGCTCGGCTTCCGTCACCCACTGCTGCAAGCCCTTCAGTGCCTGCTCGGCACCGCGCTGTTCCATCAGATCAGCCAAACGATTGCGGAATTCGCACACGGTGCTGAGCGTCGGGCGCTTGGCCAACACGGCCTGCAT
>NZ_DATHMR010000020.1:0-65969 GCF_035486915.1 Dyella sp.
AACACGGCCTGCATGCGTTCGCGGCTTTCGCCGTCCAGCCAGCGGCCGCCATCGGCCAGTGCTCGACGCATGCGGCGCGGCGTCGCCTTGATGCTTTCGCCCGCATGCTGCGCTTCGTCGCGCAGGGTCGGCACGATGACGTTGCGATAGAAGTCGGTCATGGCCTGGAAACGGTGGGTGAGCACGGCTTTCAGCGTTTCGGCATCGGGTAGATGCACGTTAGGCCGTACATCCAGCGTCGGCGCTACACGCAACACCTTGGCCAGACCCACGGCGCGCAGCGTGCAGATGGCAGCCCAACCGATATCGAACTCCCACTTGCGCAGCGCGAATTTGGCCGAGCTGGGGAAAGCGTGATGGTTGTTGTGCAGTTCTTCACCGCCGATCCAAACGCCCCATGGAACGAGGTTGGTCGCCGTGTCGGAGCTTTCGAAGTTACGGTAGCCCCACCAGTGGCCGACACCGTTGACGAAGCCAGCGGCCCAGAACGGAATCCACGCCATCTGCACGGCCCACACCGCTGCGCCGATGACGCCGAACAGTGCGAGGTTGATGAGCAGCATCAACGTAGGACCCCAGTACGGATGTCCGCTATACAGCTTGCGCTCGATCCAGTCGTCGGGCGTGCCGCGGCCGTACTTTTCCAGATCTTCCTTCACTTCACTGGCGTCGCGATAAAGACCGACGCCATCCCAGAAGACCTTCTTCAGGCCATAGATCTGGGGGCTATGCGGATCTTCCTCGGTTTCCACCTTCGCATGGTGCTTGCGATGCACCGCCACCCATTCCTTGGTAACCATGCCCGTGGTGAGCCAGCCCCAGAAACGGAAGAAATTCGCGATAAGCGGATGCAGATCGACACCGCGATGCGTCTGGCAGCGATGCAGATAAAGCGTGACCGTGAAAATGGTGATCTGAGTCATCACCAGCAGGTAGACGACCATCGTCAACCAACCGGTATGGAGCAGACCGCCGGAGAGGAAATTCAGCACAGCATCAAACATCTGGATATACCCGGGTACGTTGAAAAGGCAGTCTAGTCGAGGGCGTCCATACCCACCAGCACGGATCGGACCATGCTAATGCTCCACCGCTTGCACTTCCGTTAAAACACCGCTTCGTGACGGCGAACGGTTGTGTAACGTATGGGGTCGCCCCGACAATCAAGCAATGAACGCGCCGAAACCCGCTTCACCTTCCATATTGCAACTTGAAGATGTCACCCGGCACCGTGCCGGACGTCCCGCCGTGAGCAACCTGAGCCTGCGGCTGGAGGCTGGGCAGGTCCTTGGGCTGCTCGGCGTGAACGGGGCGGGCAAATCCACCACATTGGCGATGATCGCAGGGGCGCTGACACCCGACAGCGGCATGCTTCGCATTCAGGGAAATGACTTCCTTGAGCGCCCCGAACTAGCCCGACAGGCGATCGGCTGGCTGCCCGAAGGTGCCCCTTTGTGGCCAGAACTGACCGTACGGGAACATCTCTTGGCGCATGGCCGGCTGCGTGGGTTGAAAGGTGTGAATCTGACTCAGGCATGTGACGCGATCATCCAGAAGCTGGAGTTGACCGATCTGCAGCGGCGGCTCGCCGGCGTACTTTCACAAGGTCAGCGCCAGCGATTGGGGCTTGCCTGTGCGCTGTTGCATCGCCCTGCCCTGCTGGTGCTCGATGAACCGGCGAATGCGCTCGATCCCGTGCAAGTTGTCGCATTGCGCAATCTGTTGCGCGAACTGGCGGCGAATGGAACCGCCGTGATTCTTTCCACGCATCAGCTGGCGGAAGTGACCGCGGTGTGCGATCGCGTTGCGATCCTGCATGAAGGCCGGTTGCGTTACGACGCGCCCTTGGATGCCGACAAGCACGACGCGCTGGAAAAAACATTCTTCGATATCGCGATGGCTAAAGCCGCATGACACTTTTCGCTGTGACGCGCCTGGAATTGCGTCGTCTTTTTGTGCGCCCGTTTGGCTGGGTGATCACCGCGCTCGCGTTGGCCGAACTCGGCTGGCGCTTTGCGCTGCTGCTGCAATTCTTTCTATTGAGTCAGGTGCAACTTGCCAGTATTCCTGATGGCCCCGGATATACCGACATTGTTCTGATACCGCTGTTGAGCAGTTTTGCGCTGCCGTTCGCGCTGATCGAATTGGCTTTACTGATCGTGCCGCTGTTGACGATGTCGAGTCTGGCGTCCGAACGCTCAGCGGGAACGCTATCGCTACTGTTCGCCAGCGGTTTGTCGGCCACACGTATTCTGATCGGCAAGTATCTGGCGGTGCTCGTTTGGCTTGCGCTGTGGTTGCTGCTTGCGCTCGCCATTCCGGTCAGCCTCGCGCACGGTGCAACGCTCGATTGGGGCAAGCTCGCCGCCGCCACGCTCGGTACGTTTCTGGCGCTAGCTGTGTTGGCTGCCATCGGCTTGGCGTGTTCTGCGTTTGCGCAGCATTCTGCCGTCGCTGCCGTCGCGGCATTGATCATCAGTCTCACTCTGTATTGCATCAACCTCGGCGCCCAACGCGCTGGCATCGACAACGGCTTTATCAATTGGGTGGCGATGAGCACGCATCAGGACAACCTGATGCACGGCGTGGTTTCCAGTGCGGACATCGCGTGGTTCGTGCTAGCTATTGCTGTGGCATTGGCGCTTGGCATACGCCGTCTGGCATCAGACCGGGAGCGCGGCTGATGAGCATGTCGTTCACCCGACGCTTGCATGGCTGGCTGTTTGCGCTGCTGGTGTTGGTCGCTGCAGGCGCGCTAGGTTTTCTTACGTCACGCCACGCCATCGTCTGCGACTGGACCTATCGCAGTCGCGCCAGCGTGCCGCCCGAAACACGCGCGATATTGGCAAAGCTGGACGGACCCGTCGATATCGTGAGTTATGCCAGTCCGCAAGGCGATCTGCGCGAAAGCGTCGCCAGGGAGCTCAAACGCTATCAGCAGGTCAAACCCGATCTGCATTTGAGCTTTGTCGACCCGCAGCAAGATCCCGCCTCCATGCGCAACCTCGGCATTACGGTGGATGGCGAATTGATTTTGCGCTACCGCGATCGCGAGCAGCGCCTCGACACGATGACGGAACTCACACTCACCGATGCGTTTGAGCGTCTTGTTCGAGGTAGCGATCGCATCGTTGCGTTTGTCACCGGCGATGGCGAACGGCGCGCCGGCGGTGATGCCAACGCCGATCTCGGTACATTCATGTCGCAGCTCGAACATAGCGGCATGCGCGCGGTACCGTTGAATTTCTCGCAAGTGACAAGCGTTCCGGACCACACCGACCTCGTGGTGCTGGCCAGTCCGCAAGCGGCGCTCTCGGCCGGCGCCAGCAAGGCACTGGGCGATTACATCGCCAACGGCGGAAACGTGTTGTGGCTCGCCGATCCGGGCAATCAGGATCCGAGCCTGCAGCCGATCGCCGATGCACTGGGTATACGCGTGCTTCCGGGTGTAGTGATCGATGCCTCCAACGCTGCACTGGGACTGAAAGATCCTCGCATGATTGCGCTGGGCGATTACCCGCCTAGCGCGATCACACGCGGCTTTACGTTGGCTACGTTGTTTCCTGAAGTGGCTCCGCTTGCGCAAACGCGCAAGAGCGAATGGAAAATCGATCCGATTCTGCGCACCAGTCCTCAAGCGACCATGCAATCGTTGGATAGTGCACCTTCGGCACCGTTGAAGGGGCCACTCGATTTTGGCTTCGCACTGAGCCGTCTCTCACCGAGCCCGGCAAAAAGCGAACAACGCGTTGTCGTCATCGGTAACGGCGATTTTCTCTCCAACAGTTTCCTCGGCAACGGGGGAAATCGCGCACTGGGCGAACGCATTTTCAACTGGCTGCTGGGTGACGATCAGTTGCTCAGCATGCCGCCACGCGGTGCGCCGGATCGCGCACTCAACGTGTCGCAAACGGAGCTGGATGTGTTGAGCATCGGCTTCATCGTCCTGCTTCCTTTGTTGCTGTTGATCATCGGGGGCGTAATTACATGGCGCCGCCGTCGCGCATGACGCGATCGACACGTCGACTGATAGGTTTTGCTTTGGCGGTGGTCGTCTTGGGCGCCGCCGCGTGGTGGCAGGTGCGCAGCGATCAACAATCAGCGCCTGGCACACTGACATCGCTCAAGCCCGATTCAATTACACGCGTGAATCTGGAAGTGGGCAAAGCCGCAACGGAGCACTACATCAAACGTGACAACCACTGGTGGCGCGTCGATCAGGCCGAACCCGAACGCGCCGACGATCTGCGCCTTGGCGAATTGATAAACATTGCTGCCGCTCCTGTGCAAAGTTGGCAACCGGCAACTACGTACGACCTGTCCAAGATCGGCCTTTCGCCGCCACAAGCCAAACTGGAGCTCGACGGCCAAACGATTTTGTTCGGCGGCATGACGGCCATCGGCCAGGGTGCCTATGCGAGCGTCGGCGATCGCGTGGGCATCGTCTCGCTGCGTTATATGCCGCGCTCTGCGCAAAGCAGCAACATCAAGGCGTTCTGACGTGCCTGAATTACCCGAAGTCGAAACCACCCGACGAGGCATCGCACCGCACCTTGTCGGTCGGCGCATCGTCAGCGTGACGCTTCGCCGCGCGGATTTACGTTGGCCGATTCCGCGCGAGATCTCCGAGCTTCTTCCCGGACAACGCATCGAAGCCATAGAGCGCCGCGCCAAATACATTTTGCTGGAGACGCAAGCAGGCAGCGCGATCCTGCACCTGGGCATGAGTGGCGTATTGCGCGTACTACCGCCGGATATCGCACCAGGTGCGCATGATCACGTTGACATACTCGTCGATGCCGCCAAGGGAAAGCCTGCACGCATCCTGCGTTTCACCGATCCACGCCGTTTCGGCTGTCTGCTTTGGCAACCGCTTGGCACCACGCATGAGCTGCTGGCAGGACTTGGCCCCGAACCACTCACCGATGCGTTCGACGGCGATCTGCTGTGGCAACGTTCGCGCGGCCGCAAGGCCGCGGTGAAACTGTTTTTGATGGACAACGCCATTGTGGTCGGCGTCGGCAATATTTATGCGAGCGAGGCGCTGTTTGCCGCCGGTATCGATCCACGCAAGCCGGCGGTATCTATCTCACGCGCGCGCTATCAACGTCTTGCCGCCGAAGTAAAACGCATCCTTGCCTGGGCCATCGAGCGTGGTGGCACCACATTGCGCGACTTTCTCAATCCCGATGGTGCGCCTGGCTACTTCTTCCGCGAATTGTTCGTCTACGGGCGCGCAGGCGAACCGTGCAAAGTCTGCGGCACACCCATTCGCCAACAGGCGATCGGACAGCGCTCGACGTTCTGGTGCCCCACTTGTCAGAAGTGAGCGAGGGTCACGCTTCCTCGGAACCGGGCCAATAAAATTCGACGCAGGTGTTGTTGAAATGCGGATCGTCGTAACCGCCGCCGAGTTCGGCAGTCAATCCGCCGAAAAGGCCGTCGACTTCGAGTGTCTGCCCGTCGACAAAATGCGCACCCAGCGCCTGCAGTTCCGCAAGCCGCTGGCAAAGCGCGCCGGCGTGATCGCCTTGTTCGACCGGCACGTTATGCAGGCTGATGTCGGGGCGACCGAATTTGCGCAGCCCGCGCGTATGAATCCAGATACGGCCGGGTTCTTCTTCCTGATCGCGCAGAATCAGCATGTGATTGCGCAACGGTGCACCGTCCTTGATGAGGTAGCGCTGACGCCATTCGTCCGCAGAGAACATCGATAGGATTTGCGGATCGACAATCGCCACGCCACCGATATCGAGCAAACCGGCCAGTACGCCAAACGTGTCACGCAGGTAGCCGGTATCGCGGCTATCCTTGAAACGTCCGCGAACCACGAGAACCTGTGGCGCTTTCGTGGCCGCTTCGAAGGCCTCCGGCGAATCGCTTTTGAACAGGTCGCCGAGTGCGCCTTTCAGTGGATAGCCTTCCCAGTCACGCAGCACGTGGTTGTGATAACTGTTTACTTCCATGCCTTCGGGCAAGCCATCGCTGCCATACGGTTCGGACGGGACGCGAATCGGCTTGAAATCGCCGAACACGTAGAAGTGCAGAATGATTTCCTCATCGTTCGGCTGCCAATGGGGGCGCTCCCACGCGGGAAAGTAAATCGGATTGCTCATGCGTTGTTCCTTGATATGCGGCGCTGATGTGGATCAGTGCTTGCCATCCAGCGGCAAACCCGGCTGTAGCAGTTCGATACGGCCGCGTCCCTGCGTAATCTTCTTGAACTCGGCGCGGCTCACCGAGACATAGCGCTCGTTGCCGCCAATCTCAACCTGCGGGCCTTCGGTAATCGCACGACCTTGTTCATCCACGCGCACCACCATCGTGGCTTTGCGGCCGGTGTGGCAAATGGTCTTGATCTCCTCAAGACTGTCGGCCCAGGCCAGCAGGTATTTGCTGCCTTCGAACAATTCGCCCCGAAAATCGGTGCGCAGACCATACGCCAGTACCGGAATGTTGAGCTGATCGACCACGTCGCCGAGCTGCCAGACTTGCGCCTTGCTTAAGAATTGCGCCTCATCGACGAACACGCAGTGCAGTGCACCATGCGCGGCGATATCCGCATTCACTAGCGCCAGCAGATCTTCCTTGCCGCCAAAACGGCGTGCCTGCGATTTCAGCCCGATACGCGAGGCGACCACGCCCTCCCCATAGCGATTGTCCAGCGCAGGCGTGAGAATCAGCGTCCGCATGCCGCGCTCGTAGTAGTTGTAAGCGCTTTGCAGCAGGTTGGTGGTCTTTCCGGCATTCATTGCCGAGTAGTAGAAGTAGAGCTTGGCCATGCGGATCCGGGCTTGCGGGATGGCGCATGGTAACGCGAGGCGCTGCCATCGGGACGTACGGAGCCTGTCTATGATCTCTGCGTGGCCCGGGCCACGCAGAGATCATAGACAGGCTCCTCAATACAAGCCTGCTCCGGTAACCGCCGGTTTGCTAGGATCGACCGCTACGCCGTAGCCACCTCATCCAACTAGCCGCCACATGCTGAACCCCCAACAATTGGCTGCCGTCGAACACGTCGAAAGCCCACTGCTGGTGCTGGCTGGCGCCGGTTCCGGCAAGACCTCCGTGATCACGCAGAAAATCGCGCACCTGGTGCAGCGGCGAAAGCTGCCGGCGTCGAAGATTGCAGCGATCACGTTCACCAACAAGGCGGCGCGCGAAATGCGCGAGCGTGTGAGCAAGCTGGTGAGCGCGGAGGATGCGCAAGCGCTGACCGTCTGCACGTTCCACGCGCTGGGTTTGAAATTCCTGCAGATCGAACACGACCGCGCCGGTCTGCGTCGCGGCTTTTCCGTGCTCGATGCGGATGACACCGAGAACATCGTCAAGGAACTGGCGCCGAAGGGTGTAAAGCCTGACGTGCTGTTCGGCTTGCGCAATCTGCTCAGCCGCGCGAAGAACAGCGGCCTGTCGCCGGAGGAAGCGCTCGCTGCAGCGCGCAGTCCGCGCGAGCTTGAGGCGGCAACGATTTACGAGATGTACCAACAACGCCTTGCCGCGTTCAACGCCGTCGACTTCGACGACCTGATCCGCCTTCCTCTACGCACTCTCGAAAACGATGAAACTTGCCGCACTGCGTGGCGCGAACGTTTGCGCTATTTGCTGGTAGACGAATACCAGGACACCAACGATGCGCAATATCGATTGCTGAAGGCGTTGTCTGGCGATCGCGGCAATTTCACCTGCGTGGGCGACGACGACCAGTCGATCTACGCATGGCGCGGCGCCAATCCCGAAAATATCGACCAGCTCGGTAAGGACTGGCCAACCTTGCGCGTGATCAAGCTGGAACAAAACTACCGTTGCGGAAAACGCATTTTGCGCGCGGCGAACCAATTGATCGCCAACAATCCGCACCTTCATACCAAGAAGCTGTGGAGCGAACACCCGGAAGGCGCGCCGATTCGCATCATCGAATGCAAGGACGGGGAGCACGAAGCCGAACGCATCGCCGGCATGGCGGCTACGCTGGCGGAAAAGCACAAAGTGCGCTGGCACGACATGGCCATTCTGTACCGCGGCAATTTCCAGGCGCGTCCGCTGGAGAAAGCGCTGCGATTGGCGCGCGTTCCCTATCACCTTACCGGCTCGATGTCGTTTCTCGATCGTGCCGAAGTGAAAGATCTGCTTTGCTATCTGCGCCTACTGACCAATCCCAGCGACGATGCCGCGTTCCTACGCGTAGTGAATGTACCCAAGCGCGAGATCGGCGCGACGACGCTGGAGAAGTTGGGCCAGATCGCACAAACACGACATTGCTCCCTGCTCGAAGCCACGCGCAGCGATAGCGTGTTGAAGCAGCTCACCCCGCGCCCCGCTGCGGCGCTCGCATCGTTCTCCGACATTCTCGATGAACTTCGCAGCGCCTCGCTTCACGAAAGCGCCGCGGATCTGGTGGAGCGCGTACTCACTCGCACCCATTACGCCGCCCACGTGGCGGGAAGCACGCCAGATCCGGCATTGCGCGAGCGACGCCTGGGCAACCTGCGCGAACTCGCCGATTGGTTCCGCGCCATGCAACGCGGTGGCAGCGGCGCGGGCGATCTGGCATCGCAACTGGCGCTGTTAAATCATGCCGACCGCGATGAACCCGGCAACGAACTTCGCATGATGACACTGCACGCCGCCAAAGGTTTGGAATTCCGTTTCGTTTTCATCGTCGGCTGCGAAGAAGGTACGCTGCCGCACGAAGGCGCGATCGACGAAGGCCGTGCAGATGAAGAGCGCCGCCTAATGTACGTAGGCATCACTCGCGCGAAAGAGTTGCTGACGCTTTCGTGGTCGTCGAAAACCAAGCGCTACGGCGAAGTGCATAGCAATCAACCAAGCCGCTTCCTGCATGAATTGCCGCAGGACGATCTGCACTGGGAAGGCAAAGACCCCGAGGCGGACAAGGAAGCCGTGCGCGAAACAGCGGAATCGCATATGGCGAAAATTGCGGCGATGCTCGCCGGCAATTGAGGTGCATCATGACTGACCATTGTTTTTCAGACGAGCAACGCGAAGGCCTGTATCGCGCCATTCGCGAACGCCGCGATGTTCGCTCGCAGTTTCTGCCCGATCCCATTGCGCCCGAGGTGCTCGCACGTTTGCTGCACGCCGCGCATCGCGCGCCGTCGGTAGGCTTCATGCAGCCGTGGGATTTTCTGGTGATCGACAGCATCGACGTCAAGCGGGCAGTCAAGGCGCTTTACGATGACGCCAACGCCGACGCCGCCGCCAACTATTCGGGCGATCGCGCCGCGCTGTATCGCCGACTGAAACTGGAAGGCATCGTCGACAGCCCCATCAATCTTTGCATCACCTGCGATCGCCAACGCGGTGGCCCGCATGTGCTGGGCCGTAACACGATGTTGGAAACCGATCTTTTCAGCACATGCCTTGCCGTGCAGAACCTTTGGCTGGCGGCACGCGTGGAAGGTATCGGCGTGGGCTGGGTGAGTATTGTCGATCAGGCGAAGCTGGCGCAGACGCTCGGCCTTCCCGAACACGTGCAACCGGTTGCCTATCTTTGTCTTGGCCACGTCAGTGAATTTCTGCCGCAGCCGGAACTTGAAATTGCCGGATGGCGTTCGCGATTGCCGCTGGAGCAATTACTCCATGCCAATACGTGGGATAACGCGGTGAAAGACGAGGCGCTGCTAGGTGCCGTGCGCAAACCGTTCGATGCAAGCTGAGCGCGCTCAGACCATTCCTTCGGTTTCAAGCTCGCTTTTCAGATACGCGTAGTAAATCGGCGCAGCGATAAGTCCCGCGATGCCGAACGCCGCTTCCATCAACAACATCGCCACCAGCAGCTCCCACGCGCGCGCGCGAATCTGCGTGCCAATGATGCGCGCGTTGAGGAAGTATTCCAGCTTGTGGATCACGATCAGAAAGCCCAGCGCTGCCACGGCAACCCAGATCGATATCGATAAACCCGCGATAGTGATGGCGGTGTTGGAAATCAGATTGCCGATGACCGGCAGCAGACCGGCGACAAACGTAAGCACGGTGAGTGTCTTGGCCAGCGGCACGTGAATGCCCATCAGCGGCAGGACACCGAGCAGGAAGATGCCGGTCGCCAGTGTATTGATCAGCGAGATCTTCACCTGCGCAAACACAACGTTGCGAAACGCTTCGGCCAGATGCTGGCAGCGCTCACCTAGCGCCGCGGCAAGCGGACCGACCTGATGCGGCGGGCGCTCACGATTCAGCGCCACCAGTGCACCGAGCACAAGACCCACCAGTATGCGCACCACCACGCGCGCGGTTTCCTTGCCTGCGGTCTGCAAACTCAACGCATGCTTGCGTGTGAGATCGAGCGCCATATCGCGCAATTCGTCCACGCTGTCGGGCAGCCAGCCGGACAGCATCGCCGGCAGTTGCTCACGCGCTTTTTCAACCATCGGCATCAGCTGCTGTTGCCACAGCAGGTCCGGATCGCCGAACTCTTTCCGGAAAAAGCCAATCGCAGCGATCACCAGCAGAATGATCGCACCCACCACGATGGTACCCAGCAGAGTCACCACGACCAGTCGCGCGCGTTCGCCGGAAATGCGCCGGCCAAGCAGCGGCGTCATCGCATGGACCACGACGTAGACCAGCAACCCGGCAAACAAGGCCGGAAGCAGATGCAGCAGGAGCACCGTTAGCAAAGCACCCGCCGCAAGGATGTAGCTGGCGATGCGGATACCACGAGCAGATGCGGAAATGGCTGGCACGTGGCTGACCTTGGCGGGGGACCCAGATGGCGGCAAGTCTGTCATAAACTTACTTCATGCTCCGCAGACTTCGTTCGTCTTTTACAGGGTGTTCCATGTCCAAGTCTCTGCCCGCGCTTACCGGCGCGTTGTTGTTGCTTTGCGGCTGCGCCAGCCAGGTGCCGCATTCATCCTCGCCCGCGGCGTCCGCGCCTGCTGCCGCAGCCAGCGCTCCAACGCCTGTCGCTGCCACGCCTGCCGATGACAACCTCAATGCGGTCGCGTGGACTCAGACGGCGGTCGAGCACGACTTGATCTATCTGGAAACCTACCGTAACGCACAGACGCAATTGCTTGGCGCGCTGAAGGACAAGCAGTGGGATGCGCTGCCCAAGGACGATCGCATCGCGCCGTACAAAGGTCTGAAACCTGCCGTCATTCTGGATATCGACGAAACCGCACTCGACAACTCGCCCTATCAGGCGCGTCTGATCCGCAACGGAGGCGAATACAACGAAGCCGACTGGGCAGCGTGGTGCAAGGAAGAACGTGCACGCGCGTTGCCGGGTGCCGTGGCGTTCACGCAGTTCGCGGCCAAGCACGGCATTGCGGTGATCTACATTTCCAACCGCTCGCAGGATCTGGACACCGCGACCATCGACAACCTGCGCAAGGTCGGTTTTCCCGTATCCGGTCCGGATGCCTTCCTCGGTCTGGGCACCATCCTGCGTGGCTGCGATCAGGTCGGCACGGAGAAGAACTGCCGCCGCCAGTTGGTGAGTCAGCACTATCGCGTGCTGATGCAGTTCGGCGATCAGCTCGGTGACTTCGTGAGCGTGCTGACCAACACCGATGCAGGCCGCGCTCAGGCGATCGCTCCGTACATGAACTGGATCGGCACTCGCTGGTTCGTCCTGCCCAATCCGACGTACGGCTCGTGGGAACCGGCGTTGTTCAACAACGAATGGGGCACTCCACGCGATCAACGCCGTCGCCAGAAGATCGACCTGTTGCGCATTGATTGATTTAAAATCAATGAGTTAATTGATTATAGCTAAAGTATTGCATGAACTTAGGCGGACCCGTATCATGGCGTCCGCCGATCCTGCTGACCTCCAATTTCTGCGGGCACGGCCATTTCCCTTCCGGCGATGCCGGCATCACCCCGCGAGGCCCAACGCCCGTGGGGTTTTTCTTTAAGATGCACCGCCAGCCTCATGCTGGCCCGGTCGTACGAGACCGCCCTCCTAAATGAGATATTCCATGCGTTTTCAGACACTTGGTCGCAGCCTGCTGCTTCTGGCGATGCTCGCTCTGGTTGCCTGCCACAACAAGGAAGAGGCCTCTGTGGCCACGCCCGGCGGCGCCACGCCTGAGGCGGCCGTGGAGCAATCTGTGACGCTGATCAAAAACGGCGATTTCGACGGCTTCTGGAAGCACGCCCTGCCCCCGGCCGATTACGCCAACATGCGCGCCGACTGGACGCACGCCAACCCCAATCAACGCCCGATCACCGACGACGACCGCGCCCGGTTCACCCAGGCCGTCCAACAGCTCACCGCACCCGACGCGGAAACCAAGCTCTACGACCAGCTCAAACCCAAGCTCGCCCAGATGGATGCCCAGTATCACGACCAGCTGCCGGTCATGATCGGTATCGGCCAGGCGATCATCAGCACCGGCATCGCGCAGAACAAGACGATGACCGAACCGCAGAAACAGCAGGCGCGCGACGTGCTCAACGTGCTGCTTCCGTGGGCGCAGCAGACGCCGTGGTTCGATCAGGACAAGGCCAAGCAGGCTGTGGGCGTGGCTGTCGTCACCACGCGACAGCTCGATCTGAAGAGTGCGGACCAACTGCAGAACATGGATTTCGACACCGCGATGAAGAAGTACTCCGTCGCGTACGGCGGCATCAAACAACTTCTGACGATTTATGGGCTCTCTGTCGACGACACGCTCAATTCCGTGAAAGTCACCACCGTCAGTCAGGACAACAATCAGGCGCATGTGAAGATCGATTACACGCTGCTTGGCAAACCGCTCAGCAGCGACTCGCAACTGGTGCAGGTCGACGGTCGTTGGTACAGCCAGGATCTGATCAACAGCGAACACGCCCAGCATGAGCAAATCCTGCATCCGGCACCGGCGGCAAGCAGCAGCGCTCCGGCACCCGCCGGCACAGCGCCCGCACCTGCCAGTAGCGTGAAGATGGCCAGCGCTGCGCCTGCTAAACCGTGAGATAAGGCGGTAGCCGCTACACTATGCAGATGCTGAAGAGCCTGTCTTCATATTCCAAGTACCTCGCGTTATGGCTGAGTGGCCGTCAGGTGGTAGCGCGTGGCGCAGCGCCAGACTGGCTGTCTGGTCAAGCCGCGCGCTGCCGCATGGCGGCCACTCAGACACAACCCTTCGGGCTGGGTCTGTTTGCCCGCAATCCTGCGTCATCACCCAGTTTCGTATCGACATACGCGCCTTCCCTCTTCCTTGGCTTACGTGCAAGCAGCTCCCAGCGCGAGGCACTTGGAATATGAAGACAGGCTCTACGACCGCGGAAACTACATACCGCAGCCGCGCCCCCTGGTGGTTCAACCTCGCCGGGCACCTGCTTGAACCCTGGGTCCGCATCCGTCGCGACCCAGCCGAACCGGCTGCGTTACTCAAAAGCGACGCGCCGGTTTGCTACGTCATCGAACGCGACGGTTTTTCCGATGCGTTGATTCTCGATCGCGCCTGTCGCGAAGCCGGCTTGCCAAGTCCGATGCAGCCGCTGCTGCACACGCGCCGCAGGCGTTCGGTGTTCGCGCTTGCACGTCGTGACGGTGAAGTGTTCGGACGCAACCGCGCCCGCTCGCCGAACGAACCGTTCGGTCAATTGTTGCGTTCGATCGAAGGCTTCCCGGATCGCGATATCCAGATCGTGCCGGTGTCCATCTATGTGGGGCGCGCACCGTCGCGTGAAACCGGGTGGTTCCGCGTACTGTTTTCGGAAAACTGGGTCATGGTCGGCCGCTTCCGCCGCATGCTTGCGCTGTTGCTCAACGGACGCGACACGGTGGTGCACTTTTCCGCGCCCGTATCGCTGCGCGAAGTTTTGAATGAAGCCGGCGAAGTACAGCCAGAACGCTTTGCCCGCAAGATGGCGCGTGTGTTGCGCACGCATTTCCGGCGCATTCGTGCTGCGGTGATCGGTCCGGATCTTTCGCACCGCCGCACGGTGGTCGATGCCGTGCTCAATGCCGAACCCGTGCGCGCCGCCATCACCGCCACGGCGGTGAAGGAAAACATCAGCTACGCCAAGTCGTGGCAGAACGCACACAAGATGATGATGGAAATCGCCGCCGACTATTCGCACCCCGTGGTGCGATCGGCGTCGTTCCTGCTGCGCAACTTCTGGAACAAGTTGTACGACGGCATCACGATGCATCACTTCGACAAGGCCCGCGCCGCAGCACCAGGCTATGAAGTGGTATATGTGCCAAGTCATCGCAGCCATGCAGACTATCTGCTGCTGTCTTACCAACTGCATGCATCGGGCGTGGTCGTACCGCACATCGCCGCAGGCGTGAATCTCAACCTTCCGCTGATCGGACCGATTCTCCGTCGCGGTGGCGCGTTCTTCCTGCGCCGCAGCTTCAAGAAAGGTAGCGCGCTCTATCCAGTCGTCTTCAACGAATACGTCGCGCAGTTGATCGATCGCGGCGTGCCGATGGAATACTTCATCGAAGGCGGCCGCTCTCGTACCGGCCGTTTGCTCGCGCCACGCGCTGGCATGCTGGTGATGACGGTTCGCGGATTCCTGCGCGCGCCACGCCGCCCGGTATTGTTCCAGCCGGTCTACATCGGCTACGAAAAGCTGATGGAAGGCAAGAGCTACGCAGGCGAATTGTCTGGTCAACCGAAAGAAAAGGAATCGCTGATCGGTTTGATTCGCGGCCTTGGCGTGCTGCGCCAACGCTACGGTCACGTCGCGCTGAATTTCGGCGAGCCGATTGAATTGACGCCACTGCTCGATGCAGCCAGCGCAAACTGGCGCGATACGGTCGTCGATCCCAGCAGCAAGCCGGAGTGGCTCAACAAGGTGGTCGATGACCTGTCTGAAAAGATCCAGGTCAACATCAATCGTGCTGCAGACGTCAATCCGATCAATCTGCTCGCACTCGCCTTGCTGGCGACACCCAAGCACGCGATGGCGGAAAGCGATCTGCTCGCGCAGCTCGACCTGATGAAAGCGCTGCTCGAAGAGCTGCCCTACTCCGATCGCATGACGCTGACACCGATGGACCCGGCCGCCATCGTCGCTTACGGCGAACAGATGGGCTGGACCACGCGCGTGCGCCATCCGCTCGGCGACGTGCTGACCATGGAACCCGAGCAGGCGGTGTTGCTGAGCTACTTCCGCAACAACGTGCTGCACCTGACGGCGTGCGCGGCATGGGTGGCGTGCTGCTTCCTTAACAACCGCCGCATGACACGCGCGTCGATTCTGCGATTGGGCCGCATCATTTACCCCTTCATCCAGAACGAACTATTCCTGCCGTGGGATAACGAGGGTTTCGCCACACAGCTGCAGGCGACTATCGAATTCTTCGTGCGCCGAGGCTTGCTCGAAGCAACCGGCGAAGGCCGCGTGCTCGAACGCGGCCCGGGCCAGGATGACGCGGCTTATCAGCTGAAAGTGATCGCACGCAGTCTGATACAGGCGTTTGAGCGTTATTACATCGCCATCGCTGCTCTGGCGAAGAACGGCCCGCACACGATTACCGCGGCGGAACTCGAAAACGTCTGCACGCTTACCGCGCAACGTCTGAGTCTGCTCAGCGAACCCTCCGCACCGGAATTTTTCGACAAGGCGCTGTTCCGCGGCTTCATCCAGAAGCTGCGCGAACAACGCGTGGTGTGGACCGACGATAACGGCAAGCTCGATTACGACGCCGCGCTCGAAGACATGGTGCGCGACGCACGCGTGATTCTCGCCCGCGAGATGCGTCACTCCATTCTCAAGATCACCGGCAACGACACGGAAACGCAGCGTACCGCTCCCGAGCAGGAAGTGGTGGCACCTGCGCCGGCAGAGACGCTCAACACCAGCGAAGAACTGCACCAGCGCCACGTGATCGCGGAACACCACGAACACGAACACGAGCACATCGATCAAGGCAAGGATTGATCGAGCAGCCGATGGCGGCAGTTGCGTTGTTTCGCGTACCCGCCAGCATCGCACCCTAAGGTGCGATGCCTTTTGTCACCGCATCGATGACGCACTGGCGAAACCATGCATGTGCCGGATCGTCATTCGTCGACTCGTGCCAGAACGCAAGAATCGGCACGGCTTTCAGCTTGATCGGCAGCGGCACGACCGCCATCGGCAACAACGACGACAGATGGATGGCGTAGGAACGCGGAACCGTCATCAGCAGATCCGTCGATGACGCAATCTGACACGCTGAAAAATAGTGCTGACATACCAACCGCACGTGACGGAACGTGCCGCTTTGCCTCAGCAACACATCAAGCGCGCTTGCTTCGCCTAACGGCGACACGGTGACATGCTCGGCCGCAAGATAATCATTGCGTTTCAGTTGCGCCGATAACGGATGCCCCTTACGCATGATCACCACCAGCGATTCATCGACGAGATGCTGGCGAACGATTTGTGGCCCCGCGCGTAGCGGGCGGTCCACGACGAGATTCAATGTACCAGCGCGCAATTCGCGCTCCACATCGTCCGCTGCAATACGATGACTCACCACGCGCACCTGCGGCGCCTCGCGCTCGATCTGCTTTAACAGCGCAGGCAACGCAATCGACTCGAGGATGTCGCGAAAACCAATCGTGAACTCCAGCTCCAGTCTGGCAGGATCGAAATGCCGCTGCGCATGCGTGCTCGCATGCAACCCTTCCAGATGCATTTGCACCGCGGGCATCATCGTGCGCACCTTTTCGGTGGGCAGCAGACGATTGCCCTGCCGAACGAAAAGCGGATCGCCCAGATGATCGCGCAGACGTTTCAACGCGTGCGTCACGGCCGGCTGCGTAAGGTGCAGCACACGTGCGGCGGCGCTCACGCCGCCATAGGTGTAGATCGCATCCAGCACGCGAAAAAGATTGAGATCGATACGGCTGTCGGTGCGATCCATAACGGCTCCAGAGGCGTCGACAGGATACGCCAGTCCATGCACAAAATTAATGACCACCCATAAGGCATATTCATTTCACTAATTCCATGGAAGTGCGTAGGCTGACCGGATTCAGGAGGAGAATCCATGGATTTCGCCCCATCCGAACGCAGCCAGGCCCTGGCCGAACGCCTTATCCGCTTTATGCGCGAGGAGGTCGTTCCCGCCGAATCGGTCTACGCAGCCTCGCTAACCGGCAGCCCCGATCACAGCGCCTGGCGGCAACCGGCCATCATGGAAACGCTGAAAGCCAAGGCCCGCGATGCGGAACTCTGGAACCTGTTTCTGCCCGACGCCGAACACGGCGCAGGGCTTAGTAACGCTGAGTACGCGCCGCTCGCGGAAATCATGGGGCACGCCTTCATCGCGCCGGAAGTGTTCAACTGCAGCGCGCCGGATACCGGCAATATGGAAGTGCTGCACCGTTACGGCAGCGACGAACAGAAAACGCGGTGGTTGAAGCCACTTTTATCGGGTGAGATACGTTCCGCCTTCGGCATGACCGAGCCGGACGTGGCCTCCTCCGACGCGACCAACATGCAAGCCACCGCTCGCATCGACGGCGACCAGGTTGTGTTGAATGGCCGCAAGTGGTGGACGACGGGTGCAGGTCACCCCCACTGCCGCTTTGTGATCTTTATGGGTGTAAGCGACGCGGATGCGCAGCCGTACCAACGGCACACGATGGTGATTTGTCCGCTCGATACACCGGGCGTGAAGATCGAACGCATGTTGCCGGTGTTTCATCATTACGACGAACCATCGGGTCACGGCGAACTGAGCTTCACCAATGTGCGCTTGCCGATCAGCAATATCATCCTTGGACCGGGACGCGGCTTCGAAATCGCACAGGGCCGACTGGGACCCGGGCGCGTGCATCACTGCATGCGCGCCATCGGTGCCGCGGAACGTGCATTGTCATTGCTATGCAAACGTGCCGCATCGCGCGTCGCATTTGGAAAGCCGCTGTCGGAACTTGGCGGCAATGCGGATATCGTCGCGAATCTGCGCATGGCGATCGATCAGGCGCGGCTACTAACGCTCAAGACCGCGTGGACACTCGACACACACGGCACCAAGGCTGCACTAAGCCTGATTTCGCAGATCAAAGTGGTGGTGCCGAATGTCGCGCAACAAGCGGCTGACGCTGCGATACAGATTCACGGTGCCGCCGGCCTCTCCGACGATTTTCCCCTGACGCAACTGTTCGCGTACGCCCGCGTGCTGCGTATTGCTGATGGCCCGGACGAAGTGCATCGCGGCGTTGTCGCAAAACTGGAAGTCAAAGCGCAAGCCAGCAAGGAGTTTTTCTGATGAGCGGCTCGGTCGATCAGGCACGTACTCTGCGCGATGAAGATGCGTTCGATGTCGCCGGGGTCGATGCGTTTCTCAAGCAACATGTCGAAGGCTTGCGCGGCGCACCGACTGTCAGGCAGTTTCCGGGCGGCGCCTCCAATCTGACGTATCTGCTTTCCTATCCGGATCGCGAACTTGTGCTTCGTCGGCCACCCAAAGGCGCCAAGGCAAAATCTGCACATGACATGCTGCGTGAGGCGCACATCATGTCCGCGCTCAAACCTCACTATCCATACGTGCCAGCCATCGTCGCCGCGTGCGAAGACGAATCCGTCATCGGCCAGCATTTCTTCGTAATGGAGCGGCTGCGCGGCATCATCCTGCGCAGCGACATTCCAGACGATCTTCAATGGACGCCCGACAATGTCCGCACTTTATGCACTGGCTTTGTCGATCGCCTGATCGACTTGCATAAAGTCGATACATCGAGCCCGGACCTGCAATCCATTGGACGCGGTGAGGGCTACATCGGGCGGCAAGTGGGCGGCTGGAGCGAACGCTGGCATCAGGCACTCACCGAGGGCACGGACGCTTGCGAAGACGTGCTCGCGTGGCTTGCGCTAAAACAACCGGCACGCGATAACGCGGCGTGTGTCATCCACAACGATTTCCGTTTCGATAACGTGGTGCTCGATCCGGAGCAACCGCTCCATATCACTGGCGTGCTCGATTGGGAGCTGGCGACCATCGGGGACCCGCTGATGGATCTGGGTTCCTCGCTGGCGTATTGGGTACAGACGGATGACGATGCCACGTTTCAGGCGTTCCGTCGCCAGCCGTCCAATGCACCCGGCATGCTCACGCGCCGGGAAGTAGTCGACTATTACGGCCAGCGCACGGGTTGGAGTGTCGATAACTTCGATTTCTACGAGGTATTCGGCCTGTTCCGTCTCATGGTCATCATTCAGCAGATTTATCGGCGCGTCGTGCTTGGTCAAACGACCAACCCACAGTTTGCGGGCTTCGGCCATGCCGCGCGCTATATGGGTAACCGCTGCCGCAACATCATTGCCCGTTCGGTGCTTTGACCGTGCGCAATCTGCTGCTCATCCGTCATGGCCAGGCCAGTTTTAGAGCCGCCGACTATGATCGGTTGTCGAAAATCGGCGAAGAACAGTCTCGCCGTCTTGGTGCGTGGTTGGCGGCGTGTGGCGCCGTACCGGATCTTGTTGCCATCGGGCCACGCCAGCGACATGAACGGACGGCGGAGGAGTGCCTGCGTGCCGCTAACATCGAACGTCCGCTCCTGAAGCTCGACGGCCTGGATGAGGTGGATCACGAAGAACTGCTGGCGCGTCTTCGCCCGGACGTTGCCTCTTACGAAACACTGCGTGCCGAACTGAAGCAGTCGCCCGATCCGCAGCGCGCATTTCAGCAGCTGTTCGCATCGGCTGTTACGCGCTGGATCAGTGGCGAGCATGACGACCAATACACGACAACATGGCCGCAGTTTCGCAGCAATGTGCAACAAGCGATGAAGGTTCTCGCACAACACGAGGTAAAAGCCATTTGGGCGTTCACCTCTGGCGGACCGATCGCCGTCATCGCCAATAGCCTTCTCGAAGCACCTGTCGCGCAGACGTTCATGCTTAGCTGGTCGCTCGTAAACACAAGCCTCACGAGGCTGCGCCTTGGTAAACAAGGCCCGAGTCTCGTCACCTACAACGCATGGCCTCACCTGGAGCGAAGTGAAGACCAGCATCTGGTCACGCTTCGCTAACCTCATCGACCCACTGGACGACACATCATGAGCACACAGCCAAGCTTCGATCTCACCGGCAAGATAGCCATCGTCACGGGGGCAAGCCGCGGCATTGGGGCAGAGGTCGCCAAATTGTTCGCCGCATGCGGCGCGCACGTCATCGTGTCGAGCCGCAAACACGCCGATTGCGAAACAGTGGTAGGTGAAATCACCGAACTGGGTGGCTCCGCGGAAGCGGTGGCATGCCATATCGGCGAACTGGATCAAATCGAAGCGTTGTTCGCGCACGTCGAAAAGAAGCACGGCCGCCTCGACATTCTTGTAAACAACGCCGCGACGAATCCGTTCTTTGGAAATATTCTCGACACCGAGCCTTCTATTTTCCAGAAGACGGTCGACGTGAACATCCGCGGCTACTTTTACATGTCCACGCATGGTGCGCGATTGATGGCCAAGAACAGTGGCGGCGCGATCGTCAATGTTGCGTCGGTCAATGGCGTAGTGCCCGGCCCTCAACAAGGCATCTACTCGATCACCAAGGCCGCCGTGATCTCGATGACCAAAGCGTTTGCAGTGGAGTGTGCGGAATCAGGCGTGCGCTGCAACGCACTGTTGCCGGGACTCACCGATACCAAGTTTGCATCGGTGCTTGTCAACACGCCCGCCATTCTCAAGAACGCGCTCGCACATGTACCCATGCGCCGCGTTGCGCAACCATCGGAAATGGCCGGCGCCGCGCTTTATCTTGCTTCGGACGCGGCGTCCTACACCACAGGCGCCGTGCTGAATGTCGATGGCGGTTATCTCAGCGTTTAAATCACGGATATGGACATGACAGACATGACAGCTCAACGCGTCGCCGGTAAGCGCGCTTTCATCACAGGTGCTGCAGGTGGACTGGGGGCCGCGACGGCGCGGATGCTCGCCAGGCACGGTGCCAAGGTGTTCATCACGGACATCGACGATGCAGCGGTCAAAACGCTGGCCGACGAGATCAATCGGGATGCGGACTCGCACGTCGCATGGTCCGCTGCGCAGGATGTGCGTGACGAAGCAACGTGGCAACGCTTGCTGGCCGAAGCAGCGCAGGCCATGGGCGGACTTTCCGTGCTGGTGAACAACGCTGGTGTCGGCTCGCTAGGAAGCGTCGAAAACATAGAAATGAAAGAATGGCGCCGCGTTATGGCGATCAATGTCGAAAGCATCGTACTGGGATGCAAATACGCGATGCCGTTTCTGCGCGAACAGCAGCCCGGCTCGATCATCAACATTTCTTCGGTTGCAGCATTCAAGGTAGACCCGGATTACACAGCGTACAACACCTCCAAAGCGGCCGTGGCGATGCTGACCAAATCCGTCGCGGTCGACTGCGCGCGACAAAAGATGGATGTGCGCTGCAACTCCATCCATCCGGCGTTTATCCGTACCGGCATCGTGGCACCCTTTTTCGATTCGCTTGGCGAAGAAGAAGCCACACGCAAACTCACACGCGGCATTCCGATGCGACGCCTCGGCGAACCGGACGATGTCGCCTATGCCGTTTTATATCTCGCTTCCGACGAAAGTCGCTACGTCACAGCCGCCGAGCTGGTGCTCGACGGCGGCGCTTGCGCTGTTTAAATACAAACCATCATAGGTATCCCACGATGTCACTCATCAATCGTCAGCTTCGGCTCAAGTCCCGCCCGGAAGGTTTGGTCAAGCGCGGAGACTTCGATCTGCAACAGCAGCCCGTTCCCGAACTCAAGGACGGCGAATTTCTCGTACGCGTGTTGTACCTGTCGATGGACCCGACCAATCGCGTGTGGATGAGCGACATTCCGCAGTACATGCCACCTGTTGCAATCGGCGAGGTGATGCGTGCGCTGGGATTGGGCCGCGTGGTTGCTTCCAAATCGCCGCACTACGCCGAAGGCGATCTCGTGCAGGGTTTGATGAACTGGCAGGACTACGCCGTCATCGAGGACCGCCGCCGCAAGGACTACGTGAAGTTGCCACCTCAACTATCCGTACCATTGCCTACGTTGTTAGGTGCATGCGGCATGAGCGGCGTCACCGCCTATTACGGCCTCACCGACATCGCACCCGTGCAACCGGGCGAAACGCTGGTGGTGTCAGCCGCTGCAGGCTCGGTGGGGTCGATTGCCGGACAGATCGGTAAATTGCGCGGCGCTCGTGTGGTGGGCATCGCTGGTGGCGCGGACAAATGTCGTTATGTTGTCGACGAACTCGGCTTCGACGCAGCCGTGGATTACAAAGACGAGAACTGGAAAAAAGCGCTTGCCGATGCCACGCCTGATGGCGTGCACGTGAACTTTGAAAACGTCGGCGGCCCCGTGATGCGTGGCGTGCTGTCACGCATGGTCAACGGCGGCCGCGTGGCGCTGTGCGGACTGATTGCCAACTACAGCAGCGGCTCGCGTCCGAGCGACGACTACAGCGTCATCATCGTCAAGCGCCTTTCCGTGCGCGGTTTTCTCGTATTCGACTATGCCGATACAAACAAAGCGGTGCACGATCTCGCCGGCTGGGTACAAACAGGCCGTATCAAAGCCGAAGAAACTATCGAAGATGGCTTGGAAAACGCGCCCGTTGTGCTCAACAAACTTTTCGACGGCAGCCATCGCGGCAAGCTTCTGCTGCGCGTTGCGAACGAGGACTGAGTCGGCGCTGCACGGCGATCGCGGAGCATTCGCAAGGGCATGGCATCGGACTTGCTGCGATGCCATGCCGTTCCACGCTGATTAGAATCGATACTGCGCACCGGCACTGAACACCGTCGCCTTGGTATCGCCACCCGTCACTTGCCCATCCAGATTGGCAAACCACGACCAGTGGCTATTCAGCGCGGCATTCACGCCCACACCAACCCAACCGCTATTGCGTGGCGAATTCACGCCTTCAAGCTGGAACGTTGCCGTCGGCGCACCCGCATACGCTGCGGTGAATCCAAGGTTCTGGCCGCCGAGTACTCGTTGGAACAATGCGAAGCCTTTCAGCGAAATCTGTCCCGTACTCCACGTCCAGTTGTAGGCAAGGCGTGCACCGAGCTGCGCATAGCTCTGGTTGAAGTCATCGCTCGGTGCAGCGATGCCAAAGCCACCGGCGCCTTGCTCTGCGATGGCCGCGCGATCCAGACGTTCATCGCCTGCGGAAACGAATGGCGTTGTCGTCCACGCATTCGACTTCACGTCGAAACCGCCTTCCAGGTAGGCCGACGTCATCGTGTCGTCGCGCGAACTGGTGATGGCTGCAGGAGTGATACCGAGCAAACCCCAGCGGCTGGTGTCGCTGTGAATCCAATCCTGGCCGAGACGACCTGATACGTACGCATTGCCATCGCTGTATTTCGCATAAAGCATCGCGCCCGTGCTGCGCGAACTGCTGTTGCCGCCTTGCATGCTGTAACTGGAACCAAGATGGTTCCAATCCAGACCGACACCGAGCGTGAAGTTGTCGTTGAGCTTCGTGTCGAAACCGGCAACCGAGCCGCCCCCGCTGTAGCTGCCGGTGGCGTAACCGCTACGTGCGATGTCCCCGCTCGCACCGATACCCTGGAACCACGCGCCTTGCGGCGCGGCGCCACTCCCCACATCCACAAGACGATCCGCGACAGTGCGGTTTACGATGCCTGCTTGCTCAAACGTCAAGCCTTGCGAGGAAGCAAGCAACTGGCCAGAAAGTGAATCGATGGAAAGAGCCGCTTGCGGAGCAGAGTAGACACTGAAAAATTCGCCAGCCGCGCTTATAAACGATTCGTGAGCGGCTGGATTCGTAGTCGCCCAATTGCTGACCTGAGAGAGTGCAGTTTGCAAGTGCACAGCCGTCTGCTGAGTGGTTGCAACATCTGGCAGCGAGGATTTAGCGACGGCCGTAACGGATGCTGCTTGTAACGTCACATCAACTTGAGTTGGTGTATAGCTGAGTGCTCCACTTGAATAATAAATGCCTCCATCTACCGTCACTGGACCAAACCCACCAGAAATACTTCCTGCGCTCAACAGCAGCTCACTCGAGCTGGGCGTGTAACCGGACGGTACGTAGACTGTCAGGGCGGAACCGGCCAGCGTCGCTTGACCTGTTACCGAGATAGGCGTCCCTGTCTGGATGATGGTGTTGGCCGTGGAGGTCGCCGTGTAGTTACCCGCAATGGACAATCCTGTAACCGCCGTGGCCTGTTGGGCTCTAGCGTCAAGCGTTCCGGCGTTGGTGATGTTCGCATCGATAGAGCCTACCGCTTGCATCGTAGCGTTCTGCGCAATCGCGATTTGCGTGGCCGTCAATTGGTAGACATGGGGAGTATTGCCCACTACGTCGAACGTACCACCGTTGATCTGCACCGTACCGGTAAGCTGGGTGTTAATCGGTCCGTCTATGGTGAGCGTGCCACCGTTTTGAACGATATCGCCATAGGAGCCACCTGCGGCAAGCGTGAGGGATCCGCTACCGTCGAGCTGGATGCCTCCCGCGCCAACCAACATATTGGAGAACGTTCCTGACTCTCCGGCAGGAATGTTGACGTCGAAATTGCCCCAGATAAGCCAACTCGGGCCATGTACTGCTTCTTCGGCGTTTACAAGTCCATAGCCGTAGTAGCTTGGGCTGCCCAAAGATGTCGTCGTTCCTAGCAGCGTTTCCTGCACGTTCGTTGCAGTAAAGAACGGAAAGCGCTGCCAAACCAGTGCAGCGACACCGGTGACGATCGCGGCGGCATCGGACGTTCCATCGGAGCCGCCCGTTGAAAAGGACGTGTTGGCCACAGGCGAAAAATAATTGAGCCCCGGTGCCGCCAGGCACCATGCGAGAGCCGCACCGCATGCATTGGACGGAGCCCCGTTGTCTTCATCCAACCCCGTCACCTGCCCGCTTGCATTCAGCGCCACGCTCACTACTGCAATCCAATTGTTTTGCAGAGATGGTTCCCAATACGGCAGCCCGGCTTCGACGCTTGGTTGCGCATTTCCATTATTGCCAGCAGCCCAGACCATCAACTGCCCGTTTTTGGCTGTCGATCCGTAGATGGAGTAATCCTGCGTCACCTGCGAACTCGTAGGTCCGACGCTGGTGATGGGCACCGCAGAGCCATACGAATTGTTGATGAGCTTCACACCCTGCGCCGTCAAATCGGACAGCGCCTGCGGTATGAGATTCATATCTATGTCGCTGTTAGCACCCACTCGTGCCACATACAACGATGCCTGCGGGGCGACACCGCCATTGAAATAATTGCCACCAGAACCGTCTTGATTGGGGGTGCCGGCGATAAGTTCGGCAATCGTTGTGCCGTGACCTTCCGTATCCTGAGGCGTGGTATTGGTCGGATCGACATAGTCCTGGAACCACGCGATCTGGTTATTCGTAAACGCCGGATTATTCGCCTGCACCCCCGAATCAAGAATGCCCACTTTGACACCCTGACCTTGATTGCCCGTCTGGCTGCCGTTCCATACCCATGCAAGCGGCACGTTCTGGGGCACCAGGGTGTTGTAGCCCGGGTTGTAATTGGTGAATGCCTGAGTCGGTGGTTGCGGCGCGGGACTAATCAATCCTGCCGGAGATGGAGACGGTGCTGGTGCTGGTGCTGGTGCTGGTGCTGGTGCTGGTGCTGGCGTTGGTGCTGGCGTAGGCGTAGGAGTTGGGGCCGGTGTCGTTGAAGACGGACGAATATTGCTGTTGCCACCACCACCGCCGCCGCCGCAGGCAGTGAGTGTCGCGCTCAGCGCGATGGCTACCGAAATGGCTAACACATTTTGACGGCTTAACAGTCTCATCGTTGCAACTCCATGTGTCCTTGATGTTTGAGATGCCGCATGACGCGAACCCTGCGCGGCCTTGGAAATTGAAAAAAGCGCGGCGCTATGCATCGCGCGCGGTAAGTCATTCGCGTTGAGCCAAAACCGTTTGCGAGTCGAACAATCGGGTTACTTGATGGGCGGTGCGCACAAGTGGACGACATACGTCGCTGTCGTAAACGCAACAAGGAGCACGTAGGTTGAGTACTGACCATCGATCCCTCGAATTCCTGATAAGACATGCCAAGCACGACGACTTGGCGTCCTCGCGTCACATCCAGGTGCTACAAGTCAGTCAAAACATCAGCCGCGACGAACCATCGCCATGTTTGGAAATGGCTTGTAGACGGCTCGATAAAAGTTGCGCGCATCGATCAATGCGCACATATCCCCTGTCGTTATGGTTCGGCACATACATGTGTGTGCCGCTACCGAAGCCCCCGTTCCGCCGGTAGTGCTACGCGATTTTCGCGGCCACGGGCATTGACATTTGGTCACGCATAACCGTTTCTCCGCGGTAGCATTCGCCAAGCTGTCGCATGAATTTGCGTCCGCTATGGACGGCTATTTCGCAGCACCCTGCCCCAGCAATTGACCGTTTACTATCACGCCATATAACGAATCGGGTGTGTCGTGATAAGCCGCGCGAGTGGCAGGGATCGAGCCGTTGAAGCGCGGGTCCTGCGGGCGCTCATGAGCGTTCATGAAATACGCGACGTCCCACGTATCCTGGTCGGTCAGTGTGTTGCCGCGGCCCAGCGGCATGTTGGCTTTGATGAATCCGGCGGCATTGGTGATTTGTTCCATGCCAGCGCCCCAATTGAACGATTGCGGCCCCCAAAGCGGCGGGAACACGGTGTGATCGGCTGCTTGTTGGCCCTGGCCGTTGTCGCCGTGGCAGAGCGCGCAATCGCTCTTGAAGACCTTCTCACCGCGCGCATAATCGGGCGCCATCGCAGGCTTGGATAACTTTGGATAACTTCGGCCCGGCAACGAGGTACCGATCGGCTCGCCTTTCGACATCCAGTAGGCATACGTTTCCAGCGCCACCAGCACCGGATCGCCCAACGGTGGTGCCTTGCCGTTCATGCTGTAGTTGAAACAACCCTGCAGCCGCTCGGCGAACGTATTCACGTGATGATTTTTGCTGCGGTATGCGGGGTACATGGGATACGCACCCCACAACGGTGCGGAATTCGCCAGTCGCCCTGCATCGAGGTGACAGTTTTCGCAGCTGAGTTGATTGCCAACATAGGCTTTTGCATAACGGCCCGGGTCGATGAAAATCTGCCGGCCAAGCGCGACCTGTTTACCGAAATCATCGTTGGGAATCGCCGATTCATCCGGTGGCGAAAAATGACTGACGGTTTTCGTTACAGACGTTGCCGGCGCTGACGCATTGGCAGCGGGGGCCGACGACTGTGGCGCCGGTGCGTGATCGCACGCAGCCAACCATAACGTCGCGCCGATCACCATCATGCGCATCGCTTTCATGGCTGCCCCTCCTTCGGTAACGTCGCCGGTTGCGCGGCGTACCACGCGCTGATGGCGTTGATGTCGTCGTCGCTTAATTTGCTGGCGACGGCTTGCATCAGTAGCAACGGATCGTTATGACGCGAGCCCTGTTGCCACGCGTGCAATTCGTTCGACAGATACACCGACGATTGCGCCGCTAAAGCCGGAAAATGATCGCCAACACCCACACCGCCGGGACCATGGCATTGCTCGCATGCCGGCAATCCTTTGGACCAGCGTCCGCGCGTCGCCAAGGTTTGCGCAAGCTGCGCATCGTCGCCGGTTGGCGCATTCGCCGGCGGTGAAGAGGGGACCGGCAACTTGCTGTAGTACGCCGCGACGGCATCGCGTTCGGCGTCGGTCAATCCTGTTGCGATCGGCTGCATGGTCGCGTTGGTGCGCGAACCGTTTGCGAAATCGTCCAGCTGTTTGCGCAAATAGGCTTGCGGCAAACCCGCCAGACGCGGAAAGCCCGCTGCGGTTTGACCGCCACCGTCCGCGCCATGACATGCCAGACATGGCGCCACGCCGTGTCCATTTCCCTGATGCGCCAGCGTCGCGCCATCGGGCGTTTCCGCCAGTACCGCTGACGCGCAAAACACGCCAAGCAACAGCGTAATGAGGTGGAATACTTTCATGGCTGTGCGGGCTGGAACCCGTATTTGTGATAGATCGCCTGCGCATCGGGAGATGTCATGAACGCCAGAAAATCTTTCGCAGCCTGTTCATGCGGCGCAGCTTTCAAGCGGGCCGCAGTGTACGTCGCCGTGACGTTCTGATCGGCGGGTATGGCAATGGTCTCGATCGGCCGATGCAGAATCTGCTGCTGAAAGTACGCTTCCGTCGACCACACCGGCGCGGCATCCGATTCACCCTGCAATACGCGCAACGGCGATTCGCGATGATGGATGCGCGTGAGATACGTGCTGCCGTCTTTCACTTTGCCATCCATGATCGTGTGATCGAGTGCGTCGCCACCTGCTTTGCGATAACTGGTTTCGATTTGCTTGGCGATACCTTCCCATTGCGGATTGGGCATGCTCACACGCACATCGGCACGACCGAGGTCCTTCAATCCCTGAATGTGCCTGGGATTGCCCTTGGCCACCATGATCGCAAGCGGATTGCGTGCATAGTTGGTGGTGTCCGCAAACCAGCCTCGCTGCTTTTGCAGGTCGGCAATCGAATCCTTGCCGTTGGTGAAGATGTCCGGCTTGGCTGCAATACGCAGATTGCCCATCACAAGCGAGCCGGTCTCGATCTGCTTGACGAGAATGCCAGGCGGCAAGGTTTCCACGTAAATGCGCTGGTATTGCGGGTAACGGTGCTTGAACGCTTCCACCAGATCATGCACGACCATGAACTGGTTGCCGGCAAAAAATACCGTGAGTTGCGGATCGACAATGTCGCCATGCAGATCCGCGATGGCATCGAAGGGCGGCACGGCGAATGACACGCCACCCGCCGGCGGTGGATTCCACGGCGGCAGGTAGTCGGTCTGATCAGCACTCGCCGCACCAGCGACGGCAACAAGCAGGCCTGCCAGCAACGCGCATTGCCAGCGGCGATTCGAAGATGACGACATGTTCGATTCCCCGTCTTACAGTGGCATCAGGGCGTAACCCTGCTGTTCCAGCACGGTGATCGTGGTGAGCGCCGAGAGGCTCAGCGTCACGTCTTTCGATGCCCAATCGTTCGGATAATGGTGTTCGGCCATCGCCTGCCCGCATACGGCGACATCCACACCCGCCTTGCGCAGCTGGCCGATCACGGCAAGGTTCGGGTTTGCAGTGCCAAATTGCGCGCGATAGTGCGCATCGTCCAGCACGATGCCTGTGGCGTCGCCCGAGGCCACGGCCACGAACTTCAGATGATCGAGCGGAACGCCGGCCGACGCATACAGATTCACGGTGCGCGCCACGCGCTCAAGGCTGGGACTGATGTGGTCGGGCTTGTCGCCCGCTTTGGTGAGCGAAAACACAACCTTGTACGTGGCGTTGCGATCGGGCTGATAGGCCGCCTGCGGCAGCGGATGATAGGCGCCCGCGGCGGTAATGACTTGAGCCGGAGCATTGTCGGCCATGGCCGCAGCGCAACCGAAAAGGCCAAGGGCACAGCACAGCAACAAGGTCGGACGATTCATGCTTGCATCTCGCTAGGCAACGCGCAGCTGCGTCCTGTCGAAGGCTACGCCGCCTGAAGCCATCAGGCCACTTCATGTTGTCTATATGACAGATAAGGTCGATTTATCCGCGCCCGCCATCCTGTACCATGAGCGGATGAGCGAGCAGTCCACCACCCATTTCGGCTTCCGCGACGTTCCGGTCGGGGAAAAGCAAAAGCTGGTCGGCGAGGTTTTCACGTCGGTCGCCAGCAACTACGACCTGATGAACGACTTGATGTCGTTCGGCGTCCACCGGCTGTGGAAGCGTCATTTCGTCGCCGTCAGCGGCGTGCGCCGCGGTGACCGCGTGTTGGATTTGGCCGGCGGTACCGGCGATATCGCCGCGTTGCTCAAGCCTGTCGTCGGCGAAGAAGGCGAAGTGATCGTGGGCGATATCAATGCCGCGATGCTCAACGTCGGCCGCGACCGGCTCACCGATCGCGGCATGGTGTCCGGTTTGCGCTGGACGCAGTTGAATGCCGAAGCGCTGCCCTTCCCCGACAACAGTTTTGACGCCGTGACGATGGCGTTCGGCCTGCGCAACGTGACCGACAAGGACAAGGCGCTCGCGGATATCCAGCGTGTGCTCAAACCCGGCGGCCGTGCACTGGTGCTGGAATTTTCCAAAGTTCAGAACGAACTGTTCGGCAAGCTTTACGACTTCCACTCGTTCCAGGTTCTGCCGAAACTTGGCAAGTTATTCGCACGCGACTCGGGCAGCTATCAGTACCTCGCCGAATCCATTCGCAAGCATCCGGATCAGGAAACGCTCAAGGGCATGATGGAACACGCCGGCTTTGGTCGCGTCGAAGTGCGCAATCTCAGCAACGGCATTGTCGCGATCCATCGCGCGTACAAATTATAGAACCCCTATCGACGCGCGATGTTTCGAACTACGCGATGCGCTGAAAAACTCACAGTTTCGTCGTCATCTGGTTGATCGGAACCGCTCGACCGCGACCGTCATCCCACGTTTACGGCAAAAAAATCGTCGCTTTTGCGACGATTTTTCCATTTACGCCGCACGCAAATCCTCAAGCAGCGTGCCTTGGCGCAATGTTTCCTCTTCATGATCGGGATCGCGCCAGGTTTCTTTCAGCGCCGCGTCATACCATCGATGCATGGACGCAAGAGCAAGCATCTGCTGCACGTAGGTGTTGGCGGTACTCCCCACATCCAGTTGATAGCTCTGAATGCGAAATACGACGGGCGCGTAGAATGCATCGACGGCAGTAAAGGTTGCACCGGCCAGATACGGGCCGCCGAAGCGCGTGAGGCCCTCGCTCCACAACTCCTGCAGTCGCGCGAGATTGCTTGAGAGTGCCGCTGGAATGGTGTGCAGCTTGAGCCGTATGCCGCAATTCATCGGACAATGCGAACGCAATGCCTCGAAACCCGAATGCATTTCCGCCGCAGCACTGCGCGCCCATGCGCGTGCTTGCACGTCACTTGGCCATACACCCGGATGGTGTTCCGCTACATATTCGGCAATGGATAGCGAATCCCATACAGTGATGTCGCCATCGTGCAGACACGGCACTTTGCCCGTGGGTGAAAACGTGCGGAACAACGTCCAGCTTGACGAAGTGCCGTGCTGAAAAGGCGTCAGTTTCTCATCGAACGGGATGTTCAATTCGCTCAACAACACCCAGGGCCGCAACGACCACGACGAGTAATTCCTGTTCGCAATGTAAAGCGTGTACATGCATGCTCCTTGTAAGAACGATGTGCGATCACAGACGTATCTGTACCCCTGGCATCAGCAGGTCACGACTCGCAACCGGACTTGGCTACGACCGGAGTCATCGGAACCGCCGCGGCGGGAGCATTCTTGCGCCGCGCGTTCGCCAACGCCACACCACCCACCGTGATGACGCCACCTACCAGGGTTAACCAGCCAGGACGCTCGCCCAGCCACACCCAGCCAATCAACACTGCGATGGGCGGCGAGAAGTAGATGAAGCTGGAAACCTGCGATGCAGATGCACGCCGCAGCGCTGCGTTCCAGGTCAGATACCCGACGAACGTGGGCGCGACGCCCAGCCAGATCAACGCAGCGATGTGCGACCACGGTGCCACAACCAACGCATGCGGCAAGCCGATCCCGAACGGCATGGCACCCAATGTGCCTGCGAAAAATCCAAACGCCGTCACACCGATCATGTCGTTGCGCACAAAAAACGGTTTTTGTCCGACGAAGAAAATGGCCGAGGCGACGACACTCACCAACACCAATGCCGCCATCGGCTGAAACGTCACCTGTCTGCCGCTGGCCAGTACCACCATCACGACACCAAGCAATGCAACCGCCAGTCCCAGCATGCGACGTCCGCTGATGCGTTCACCGATCCAAACGGCCGACAGCGTGGTGGTTGCCGCTGGTACCAATGCAATCAAGATGGCGGCCGTTCCGCTCGCAATGCGCGTTTCGGCGTAATTGAGGCACAGGTGATACGTCGTCAGGCCAATCACACCGAGTATCGCTAAGCGAAGCCAGTCGCGCCGTTGCGGCAACGGCGAGCGCCTCACAGCTATCAGCAGCGCAAAACACAGCGAACCGATCGCCAATCGCGCCAGCGCCACCTGGCCTGGCGTGAACGAGGCAAGCGCATAAGCAATCGCCGCATACGCGGAAGACCACGTGAGCAAGGCGATGGCGATGTAAATCAAAGCGCGCCCGTCAAGGCGCTCGGTACTGTCCATGAGTCGATTCCGCGGGGAAAGGGAATGTGCGAATCCTAGTCTTCAGCCGGTTGCCGAGGAATAATGCCCCCGTAACCCAACCCCATGTTTCGCCGTCGAACGAAATATCCGGACGCCGCTATGACCTACGAATCGAAACCCGAAATGGATCCCAAGGATTGGCAGCTGTTGGAAGCCCTACAGCACGATGCCCGCCTGGGATATGCCGAACTGGGACGCAAGGTGCGCCTGTCTGCGCCGGCGGTGGCCGAGCGTGTAAAACGGCTGGAAGAAGCCGGCGTCATTACCGGCTATCGCGCCGTGGTCGAACCCAAACGGTTGGGTTACGGCATCGACGCCATGGTGCGCCTGCGTTGCGATGGTGGGATTTGCGCACGTATCGGAAAAATCGTGGCAGACGTGCCGGAGGTTCTGGATTGCCGCCGATTGGCAGGCGAAGACTCCGCCCTGCTTCGTGTTGTGGCGATGTCGATCGCACATCTTGAAGCGGTGCTCGATCGATTGCTGAAGATTCACGCCAGCATCAGCACGACGACGTTGATCGTGCTGCAGACACCACACGCGAACCGCCCGATCACGCGCGCGATGTGGGACGCGGCACGCCTTCTGTCGGACGAATGATTAGACGTCTATCCAGCCGCGCCGCGTGAAGCAAAGCCTCCTTGCACGTCGCCGTGCAAGGAGGCTTTCTGCATCAATCATGTGAATGATCGTCTTTCTTCTTCGGCGGTGGCGCTTGATGGGCAGGTGGCTGTGGATGCGCTTGCGGCGCCGCATGCTGCTGTGGCGGCGGTGCCGGACGCGGTGCGGGCGCCGGACGCGGTGCCGGTTGTGGATGCGGCTGCGCTTGTGGATGGAACGCCGGCTGCGCATGGACTACCGCCGGCTGTGGGTGCGGTTGAGGTTGTGGATGGAACGCCGGCTGCGCATGTGCCGCCGCCGGTTGCGGATGAGGTTGTGGCGCGGCACGAGCCGCAGGCTCCGGATGCGCTACCGCGCGTGCCGCCGCCGCAGGCTGACGGAATGCTTCCTGCGCATGAGGCGCCGCAGCAGCGGGATGCGCGATTTGCGCCGGCGCCTGATGCGGAATGTTCGGTACGGGACGTGCCTCCGGAGCAGCATGCGGCGCTTGAGCCACATTTGCCGAGCGCCCGAAATTGGGCATGCTCATCGGCTGCCCTGGTGCATGGTTGTTGGTAACGTTGTGGTTGAACTGGTTGTTCGTCACGTTGTTGGTGACATTGCGATTGAACTGGTTATTGGCGACGTTACGGCTGAACTGATTGTTCGTAGCGTTGTTATTGATCGTACGATTGTTGGCGTAGTTGTTGTTATTGACCGTGGTGTAACGGTTGTTGACGGTGTAGCGATTAATAACCGTCGTCGATTTCGACACATAGGTCTGATTGTTGTACACCACCGCCGGACGATGAAAGCCACCGCCATAATTGCCGCCGTTGTAGCCGCCACGACCGCCACCCCAGTTCATGCCCCAGGAATGCCAGCCGCCACCGCCACCGCCGTGATCGAACATGGCACCGACCACGATCGCAGCGGTAAATGCCACTGCACCCACCGCGATCACTTCACCCGTGTTGTAGGAAGGTTGCGGCGGCGGATAGTCATATCCAGGGTAATAAGCCACGTCGCCGCCGTAGACGGTCTGCGGGTTGTACACCGGCACGTACACCGCATCCGGCTGCGCGGGCTCGATCTGGATGATCTGCTGCGGCGGCGGCACGACGGGATCGCCGGAATACACCGGCGGCGCGGCGCCATTATCGACGTAACCGCTTGCCTGTTCGCTTTGTGCAACCTGTTGCGCCGGTTGCGTCGTCACCTGCTGTTGCGCCGACGTGCGCAGATTGCCCTGCGCAGAAGCGCGTTGGCGCATCACCTGGATGGCGTTCAACACATCCGTGGGATCGTTGACGTACGCCTCGCCTAGCGACTGTGTCCATTGGATGTTCTGCGCCATCTGCGACAACACAGACGGAAACTGGGTCAGCCCCTTTACGCTCGGGTCCCAGCTCTGCGGATTGACCGCCGCCTGTAACAGATCGCCTTTCAGATTCGAATTTTGCGTCAGCAGATTTTCTGCCGCAGTGATCTGATCGGGATAGGTAGACCCGGCCAGCACCTGCGCGACGAGCTTGTCAGGAAACAACGCGATCGGTGCAACCAACTGATAGAGCTGATCCGCGGTGGGCGGCGTGTAGGCCTGCGCCTGTTGTCCGGCGGCTGTCGACGACGATGCCGGCGCGCTCGACGATGCCGCGGGTGCATTGTTGTTATTCGACGATTGCCACGGGCAACCGGCGAGCAACAGCATGCTTGTACTCAAGCCTGCGCTGATCGCGAATTTCAGGGAAAGTTGCTTGTTCACTAGATCACTCCATCGAAATATCAGTCGCAGGGAAATCGTCACTTCCCCTGATTAGGTATGGCACGCCGACCTACAGCGACATGGAGTTAGCAAGACGTTAACACCTGCTTTTTCCCCAAACATGCCGCGAACCGCCACGAATGCAGTTGGAGTATGCCTATACCGTCGTGATAATTGGGCTAACGCGCGTTAAACCTGCGACGCGTTTTGTTGGCGTTAGGCAAATCGGTAAGCTCTGCGTCAGCTGCGCTCGCGAAATACATAGCGCCTCTCTCATCGACATCACTGCCATGTGCACGATCGGACTACCAACCATGCGTACCATGTATCCACAGATCAAGCCCTATTGCACACACCAGATCGCGGTGGACGCTCGGCACACGCTTTATGTCGAAGAATGCGGCAATCCGGCAGGATTGCCTGTCGTCTTTCTGCATGGCGGTCCTGGTGCTGGGTTATCGCCGTATCATCGGCGCTTCTTCGATCCGGCGCGTTATCGCATCGTGCTTTTTGATCAGCGTGGCGCAGGACGTTCGACGCCTTTTGCCGATCTCACCGATAACACAACATGGGATCTTGTCGCGGATATCGAAACCCTTCGCAAACAATTCGACATTGAGCGATGGGTGGTGTTCGGCGGCTCATGGGGCTCCACGCTCGCACTAGCCTATGCGCAGACACATCCGGGACGCGTACTCGGGCTGGTGCTGCGTGGCATCTTTCTATGCAGGCCCGAAGAGATTCGCTGGTATTACGAAGAAGGTGGCGCCTCATGGATTCTTCCGGAGAAATGGCAGCGTTATGCGTCCATCATTCCGATGGAAGAGCGCGGCAACATGCTCGATGCTTACTGGCAGCGATTGACCAGCGACGACGAGGCGGTGCGACTCGCCGCCGCCAAAGCGTGGGGCGCGTGGGAAGGCGGTGGTATCACGCTTGAGGAAAGCCCGGAAACCGAAGCCAGCTTTGCCGCTCCAGACGTAGCGCTTAGCCTAGCGCGCATTGAGGCACACTACTTTCGTCACCTTGCGTTCCTCGAACCCGGTCAATTGCTGCGTAACGTCGACAAGCTACGCCGCATACCAACGACCATTGTGCACGGGCGCTATGACATCATCTGCCCGGCAAAAAATGCCTGCGACCTTGCAGCCGAATGGCCCGAGGCCGATTTTCATATCGTTCTGGCCGGACACGCCGCATCCGAACCGGCTATTGTCGATGTGCTCGTGCAGGCGACGGATCGATTGGCTGACCGCTATGTTTAAGACGCAATAAGACCCGATTGCACCGGCCACCACGAACCCGTCATGCTTTTAGGGTGCTGACGACATCAGGGCCACGAAGGATCGTTCATGCGCGTATTGGTTACAGGGGCCTACGGTTTTATCGGCGCACATATCACTGCGGCATTAGTGGCGAGCGGCCACGATGTCGTCTGCGCCGTGCGTGAAGCACGCATCGACTCCCGTTTTCCAGGATTAAAGGCCATCGCGTGCGACATGTCACGCGATACGGACGTAAGCACCTGGTTACCACGCCTCGATGGCATCGACGCTGTCGTGAACTGCGCGGGCATTCTTCGCGAAACCGATAGCGACACATTCAATGCCGTGCATGAGCAGTCACCGCAAGCACTCTTCGACGCCTGCGTGCAGCGCGGGATAAGACGGGTCATCCAGATTTCGGCGCTTGGCGATCGCGACGATGGCGAGTTCGTCGCATCCAAACATCGCTGTGACGATGCGCTTGCGCAACTTCTCCTGGACTGGCTTGTTCTGCGGCCATCGCTGGTTTACAGCGCACAAGGTTCGTACGGCGGCACATCGTTGCTTCGCGGACTCTCCGCATTACCTTGGTTGATCCCCGTACCGGGAAAAGGCGATCAACCCGTACAACCCATTTCCGCCGAAGACGTCGGCGCTTGTGTTGTGGCAGCGCTGAGACATTCATCCTGCACGCATCAAATCCTCGAAGTCGTCGGACCCGACGTGCTGAGCTTGCGGGAATATCTTCTGACATGGCGACGCTGGCTTGGTTTTGACGTGCCGCGTATCTGGCCGATCCCCGCGCCGTTGGTTCGTGTCGCCGCCAATCTGGGAGAACGATTCGGAAACGGGCCGCTCGGCGTGACCATGACTCGCATGCTCGAACGCGGTAACGTGGGTTCTCCCCATGCACTAAGGAAGTTGCGAGACGAACTTGGTGTTGTTCCCCGGACGTTGACTCGTGCACTCGATGCATCGCCCAGCCATGTCCAGGATCGTTGGCATGCGCGCCTGTATTTTTTATTGCCAGTGCTGCGCACCACCATGGCGTTGCTGTGGATTCTTTCGGGCGTTGTGGGCTGGCTTACGCCAGCGGTGAAGATTGTCGAAGCAACGCAATCAAGCCCATCCTCACCCATACTTCTGCTTGTTTTGGCGAGAGCCACAGCCACACTCGACTTCATACTCGGCGCGCTTTACCTGACCCGCTGGCGTTCGCGCGTCGTGTTGTCGCTCATGCTGCTGATGCTGCTTGGCTACACCTTGAGTATTGGGATCTTTTGGCCGCAACATTGGCTCGATCCTTTTGGTGGGCTATTGAAGAACCTGCCGCTCGTTGCGGTGTTGCTCATTCTTCTTGCAACGGATGAACGCCGATGAATGAGTACGTCGCCCTGAAAGTCCTGCACATCCTGTCGTCCACGCTGCTGTTCGGCACGGGATTGGGAACGGCATTCTTTATGTGGTTCACGCATCGCACCGGAGAGGTCGCCGCCATCGCGACAGCAGCGCGACTGACGGTTCGCGCGGATTTTTTATTCACCACACCGGCGGTGATCGTTCAACCCGTAACGGGCTATCTGCTCATGCGACTGATGCATTTCGATCTGCACAGCGCATGGCTGCAGGCAGCGACCGCACTTTATATTTTTACCGGCCTGTGCTGGTTGCCGGTTGTGTGGCTGCAGTGGCGCGCCGCTTATCTCGCTGACATAGCGCGGCGCGAGCGCTCCGCCCTTCCTTCTGCCTATTACCGTTATATGCGCATCTGGTTTGCGCTGGGCTGGCCCGCCTTCTTGTCGGTTATCGCCATTTTCTGGCTGATGGTGGCGAAACCGGTGTTGTGGAGTTGACCGAAGGCATGCGGTCGTCCGCAAAAAACGGATAGTTCCATGCGCAGGGCCGCTCGAGAATAGTCGTGTTCCCGTCATAAGGTGCACCCATGCTCACGCTCTTCGATTACCCCGCTTCCGAGAATGCCTGGAAAGTTCGCCAGCTTTTGCATCATTTGCGACGCCCTTATGTCACGGTGAATGTGAGCATCTTCGAAGGTGAGGGACGCTCGCCCGAATATCAGCGCATCAGCCCGACGGGCACGGTGCCTGCCATCCAGCTCGAAGATGGTCGCGTCTTGTCCGAATCGAGCGCGATACTGTTTTTCCTCGCCACCGATACGCCCTATCTGCCACCGGATGCGTTTGGTCGCGCCAAAGTGCAACAGTGGTTGAGCTTCGAACAGGAACGCGTGGAATCGCAGATTGGATCGCTGCGTTACTGGACACTCACCGGCAAACTCGATCGTCGTCCGCCGTTTCTGGTTCAGATGAAACGCGATACCGGCGAACGTGCCTTACAAATTCTGGACCACGAATTGTCGCAACGTCCGTTCCTGACCGATTACGGTTACACCATTGCGGACATCGCGGTATTTGCCTACGGCGGCCGCGCAGAAGAGGCCGGTTTTTCGCTGGCGCCCTATCCGCATGTTCGTGCGTGGATCGAGCGGGTGAAATCGCAGCCGGATTTTCTGTCAGTCATGCATCCGTACGCAGAAGACCCCTTCAGCACCAAGGAGTTGCCGTAGCTGACCTCTGCCAGGGGGCGGGACGAGGGTGGGAGTGGCATACTCGCCGCTCCCAAAACCTTCCGGAAACTGCACGATGTTCCCGCTCCGCACTCTGGCCCTGGGCGCCCTGCTTTTGCCCGTGGCGGCCTTCGCCAACGATCCGTATTCGTATGCCCAACCCGATGAGGTGCGCGTAAGCCATCTCGATCTTCAGCTGAAGCTGGATTTCGCCCAGCGCCAGCTCGACGGTCAGGCCACACTGACGCTGGACTGGAAGGATCCGAAAGCCACGAATCTTGTGCTGGATACGCGCGATCTGAACATCAGCAGCGTGGAATCGGTGGATGCCAGCGGCAAAACCACCGCACTGAAATATGTACTCGGGGCGCGCGACAAGCAGCTTGGCAGCAAGCTCACCATTCAAACCCTGCAGCGCCCGCATGAAGTGCGCATCGTCTACACGACATCGCCTGCAGCGAGTGGCTTGCAGTGGTTGCCGCCTGCGCAGACGGCAGACAAGAAGCAGCCTTTCATGTTCTCCCAGTCCGAATCCATCCATGCGCGCTCATGGGTACCGCTGCAGGATTCGCCGGCAATCCGTTTCACCTACGACGCCCATGTCACCGCACCGCAGGACACCCGCGTGGCGATGAGTGCGCCGAACGATCCGAAGCATCCGTTGAACGGCGATTTCAGTTTCAATCAGACGCATCCGATTCCTTCTTATCTTTTGGCGATCGCCGCAGGCGGTCTGGACGTTCGCGAAACCGGCCCGCGTTCGGCGGTGTATGCCGAACCGTCCGTGGTCGGCAAGGCAGCGCATGAGTTCGAAGACACCGAGAAAATGATCGAAACCGCCGAGAAGTTGTACGGCCCGTATCGTTGGGGCCGTTACGACATTCTCGTGTTACCGCCGAGCTTCCCGTATGGCGGCATGGAAAATCCCAACATGACGTTTGCCACGCCGACCGTGCTGGTCGGTGACAAGAGCCTGGTGTCGCTGGTTGCGCACGAGCTGGCGCATTCGTGGTCGGGCAATCTGGTGACGGCTGCATCGTGGCGCGACATCTGGCTCAACGAAGGTGTTACCACGTACGTGCAGGGCCGCATTACCGAAGCACTGTACGGCAAGCGCCAGGCGGATGAAGAAGCGCTGCTCGACATTCACACGCTGCAAAAGGAAATCGGCTCGATGCCGGCGAATTCGCAGCGACTTGCGCCCAAGCCGGGCGCGGTCGATGCAGACGATTCGCTCTCCGACGTCGCTTACACCAAGGGTTCGTGGTTCCTGCGTACGCTAGAGCAACGCTTCGGCCGCGACACGTTCGACAATTATCTGAAGAGCTACTTCAATCATTTCGCCTTCCAGAGCATCACCACCGAACAGATGCTCAGTTTCCTGAAACCGAACCTGATCGACAAATACCCCGGCAAGATGAGTTGGGCCGAAGTGCAGGATTGGGTTTACGGCACCGGCATTCCGAAGAACGCGCCGATTCCGGATTCGCCGCGCTTCGACAACATCGACAAGGAACGCAGCGCCTTCCTTGCCGGTACGCTGACGGCCGGCAAACTCGATGCGAAAGACTGGAACACGCAGGAATGGATGTATTTCCTCAACGGTCTGCCGGATGTGCCGCCGCTCGACAAGATTCAAGCGATCGACGCAGCGTGGCATCTCACCGGCACGCCGAATGCGGAAATCGGCATGCGCTGGTACGTACACGCCGTTGCTGCCGGCGACAAAGCTGTATGGCCGGCTGCTGCTGAACATATGACGCGCATTGGCCGTCTGTATCTCACGATGCCGGTATATGCGGCATTGAGTAAAACGCCTGAGGGTCTTGCTTACGCCGAACAAGTGTATGCCAAGGCGAAGGACGGCTATCACCCGCTGACGCAGCAGGCCGTCGAAGCCCTGTTTGCGAAAGCCAAAGCAGGTCACCACTGAAGCACCACGCCACGCGTTTCGTCATTCCGTTTCATATCGGAATGACGAACGCTGTTCTGTCCCTATGAGCATCAACTATGAATACACCCACTGGTCCCAACGCACGTCCACTCTGGCAGCGCCTGCTGATTCGCCGCCTGAAATTTCTCGGCATTATCGCGGGATTGGCTATCGTCGGCCTGGGCGGCAGCTACGCCATCGCGCCGCAATTGCTCCTCAAAGGCCATGTTGCGTGGGAAGCGATGAATGCGCAGCTTGAAACGCGCTCCGTGCAGGTAGGCGACACGAACTGGGTGTATTACGAAGGCGGTCAGGGACCTACCATCGTGTTGCTGCACGGTTTCGCCGCGAACAAAGATGTGTGGCTGAAAGTGGCACCCATACTGACCCCGCACTTTCACGTGATCATTCCCGATCTTCCGGGATGGGGCGACTCCTCACGCGTTGCCGGTGCCAGCTACAACATCGATAGCCAGGCGGCACGCCTGAGTGATTTCCTGGACGCCGTCAACGCGCACCATATGCTGCTCGTCGGTCATTCGATGGGCGGTGCCATCGCCGGCGTCTACGCGTCGGAGCATCCCGACAACGTGACCGAGCTGGCGCTGATCGATTCGCTCGGCCTGAAGTTCAAGGAGAACGAGTTCGCGAAGGAAGCCCTGGCTGGCACCGATCCGTTCGTTTACGACGATCGCGCCGGCTTTGAGCGCGCCACGGCGCTGGCCTTCGAGACTGTGCCGAACATTCCGGGCCGATTTATCGATGTGTTTGTGAAAGACAACATCAAAAACCGCGCGTTTATCGAAAGCACGTTTAAGGAATTGCGTGACAACTCGCAGGCTCTGGCGCTGCAGGATCGCCTCGACAAACTCACCATGCCGGTGCTCGGACTGTGGTGTCACGACGACAAGATCATCGATATTTCGGCGCTCGACACGCTGCGTGATGGCCTGACACATTCGCCGTCCATCAGCACCAGCATCGTCAACGGCTGCAACCACATGCCGCAGATGGAAAAGCCTCAGCAATTCACGCAGATTCTTACCAACTTTGCGTTGGCGCATCAGTAGATGCATCTGGCAGGCTGCGTTATGGCGCAGCCTGCCGCGCATCAGCGCTATCGAATCAAAACAACCACGGAATCAGCGCTTTCACGCGCTGCATATAGGCGCGGTATTGCTCACCGAACAACTCGGTCAGCCAGCGCTCTTCCAGCCGTAACTTGCGCCAGAACGACATTCCGACGATCGCCGTAGCGATCAATCCGCGCCACTCGCCAATAGCCACCGCAGTGCCGAAAAAGGCGAGCAGAAGGCCCGTGTAAATCGGGTGGCGGACGAGGCTGTAGGGACCGCGGACGATCAGCTCGTGATCCTGCTTGAGCTGCACGACGCCGCTCCAGTTGCGCCCGAGAATCACGCGAGCCCAGCACGCGAAGGCGAGACCCGCGACGGTGAGCGCAAACCCCAGCCACACGACCCACAACTGGGCCGGCACAAAACGCTCAACCAGAAAGGTGCCGCGATACAAGCGATAGTTTTGCAGCAGCATCACGGCGATGATGAGTGGCAGTGCGTATTTGCCAAACCGCGAGAGACCCGACTCGACGCGTACTGCACTTTTGACGTTCAGCGCGCTGACACCCCAGTAAATCAGCCAGATCAGCCACGCACCGCCGAACAAGTAACCGAATGAAAACGACATCCGTATCCTCTTCGTGAATGTGATTGGCTATCTTGGCGAACGCGCCATCAATCGGCGACGTCGGCGATCAGTCGATCCAGTTCGGCCTTCAACGTTGCGCCATTTTGGCGAAGCCAGTCGCGCTGCTCGCGCCAATCGGGAAAAATCGATTCGACATGGGCCCAGAAGCGCGGCGAGTGATTGCGCACTTTCAGATGACACAGTTCGTGCGCCAGCACATAGCGCAGTGCCGCGGGCGGGGCGAGTGCTAGCGCGAGATCGAGGTTGATGCGATCGCGCGTGTCGAGGCTGCCCCACAAGCTTTTCATGGAACGAATGCGCAGAGCAGTCGGCGCCAAGCCGAGTTGCGGAACGTAACCGGCAAGCCAGCGCGATACATCGCGGCGAATCAGGTTTTCGAAGTGCGACGCAAGCAAGCCGCGTGCGACCGGCAACGCACGACTATGCGGGCGCGGGATTTCCAGCGTCACGCCACCGTCGTAAGCGACGACGCGCGGATAGGCGCCTTCCGCCCAATCGAGTACCACCTGCTCACCGCGCAGCGGAAACTCCAGCACGTGACCGACCCGCAACGGCGGCAGCGGTTCGACGACGAGATTCAGTTCGTCGAGTTTCTTCTCCAGCCAGTCGGCGTTGTGGCGAAGAAACGCGTTGACCTGGGACGGATGGGTACCTTGCGGATAGGTCACGCGCGCGCCCTTTGGCGATACGGTGAGCCGCAGCCGTCGCGCCCGCGGGTGCGAAGCTTTGAGCACGCGAATGGTGTTGCCGCTGGGGGTTGCCAACTCCAGCCAGTCGCCGTCGAGGTACGCCATGATCCTGCCTTTTCATACTGCTACCGGGGGCCAAAATGGCCCTCGGCTCCAGCGAGAATGTGGGGTGGCGAGGCCCTGCGCAAGGGCTATTTTGCCCGCCCCTCCGGAAGGCCGATCTGGCGCGCGTCTCAGCTTTCGGTGGGACGCGGGAGGCCGAACCATTCCTCCATTTTGGCCAGCAGACGCTCCAGCTCCAGGGTCAGGAGGGCGAATCGGGCGTCCATCTCGGCGGCGGCGTCCTGCTGGCTATCGCCCAGCTCGTCCATCACCACATCGAGGAATTTCAGCTTGCGAACGACCAGATCCTCGCCCAAAACGAAGCTCATGCGGTCGTCGAAAACCAGGCCGAGCTGAAAGACCTGCTTGCCGTTGCGTAGATGTTCTTTCACTTCTTCGGCATCGAGATCCTGACGACGGCAGCGAGCGATGGCACCGGTGGCTGTGGCCGGATCGCGCAGTTCGCATTCGTCGCCAAGCACCAGACCGCCGGGTAACTTTCCGGTAGCGAGCCAATCGGTCATCAGTGCACGCGGGCCTTCTTCCGGCGCCAGCGGCACGGCAGGGAAACTGCCGAGCGCTTCGCGAACTTGCGTCAACGCATTTTCGGCCGACTTGCGGCTGGCCGTATCCAGCACCAGCCAGCCATTCTTGCGATCCACGTACGAGGACATGCGCGAGCTGCGCACGAACGCGCGCGGCAGCAGTTCGGTCAACAGATCTTCCTTGATGCGCTTGCGCTCGCGGCCGCCGACCTTGCGGCCCTCTTCTTCGGCGATTTTCTGCACCTTGCGCTGCAACTCGTCGTTGACCACAGCAGCAGGCAGCAATTTTTCTTCGCTGCCGACCGTCAACAGTGTGCACTTGTTGACTTCGTGCGTGAGCGCCGCGTCGTCGCCGCGACCAACCGGCGGCACGAAGCCGCGCGTACCCATTTCCAGCGGGCCACAGGGGCGAAGACGATGATCGGCCAACGCCTCATCGAGACGTTTCAGATCTTTGGCAACGGCGGGAGAGAAGCGAAACAACGTGAGGTTGCGAAAAAACATGAAGACCTTTTCTTTTGAGTGCGTTCCGACAACTTAGATGTTCCGCCCCTTCCCTGCGTGCAGGAGAAGGCTGGGATGGAGTCATACGGACGGGCTTTACTCCACCCCTGCTTCACGCAGGAGAGGGAGTAAGGCGACATATCAACGAATAACAGCAGCGACGGCGGAGACCACGTTATCGAGGTTGGCCCGATTCAACGCGGCGACGCAAATGCGGCCAGTGCCGATCGCATAAATCGCATGCTCTTCGCGCAGAACATCCACCTGCGCCTTGCTCAAACCCGAATACGAGAACATGCCGGCCTGCTTCTGGATGAAACCAAACTGCGGTGCACCGTGCGCGGCGAGCTTTTCGACCATGCCGGCACGCATCGCATGAATGCGTTCGCGCATCCCGGCAAGTTCCGACTCCCACAGCGCGCGCAATTCCGCGCTGTTGAGCACACCGGCGACCAATGCGCCACCATGCGTGGCCGGGCTGGAATAGATCGAACGGATGACGCGCTTGACCAACGACTGCACGCGCAGCGCTTCATCGCGATTGGCCGCGACGATCGACAACGCACCCACACGCTCGCCGTACAACGAGAACGACTTCGAATACGAATTGGCGACAATGAACGACTCGATGCCCGACTCGGCAAACAGCCGCACCGCTGCAGCGTCTTCATCGATGCCTTTGTCGAAGCCCTGATAGGCCATATCGATAAACGGCAGCAGATTGCGGTCCTTCACCAGTGCAACGACCTGCTTCCACTGATCGACCGTGAGGTCCACGCCCGTCGGGTTGTGGCAGCATGCATGCAACAGCACCACGGTGCCGGGTTCGAGCTTGTTGAGATCGGCCAGCATGCCGGGGAAATTCAGGCCGTGCGTGGCGGCATCGTAATAGGTGTATTCGACGACATCGAAGCCGGCTGCCGTGAACACGACGCGGTGGTTTTCCCAGCTCGGGCTGCTGATGGCGATTTTTGCCTTCGGCAACGCTTTCTTGAGCAGATCCGCACCCACGCGCAACGCGCCGCTACCGCCAATGGTTTGCGATGTAGCCACGCGGCCCGCAGCAAGCAACGGCGATTCGGGACCGAACACCAGCTTCTGCGTCGCTTGCGTGTAAGCAGGCAAACCGTCGATCGGCAGATAACCGCGCGGCAGCGATTCGGCCGCCAGTTTCTGCTCCACTTCCTTCACGGCGCGCAGCACAGGAATACGGCCCGTTTCATCGTAATAAATGCCCACGCCCAGATTGACCTTGCCCGGACGTTTGTCCGCCACGAATGCCTCGGTCAGGCCAAGGATCGGATCGCCAGGGGTCATTTCAACGGATGCAAAGTGGGACACGGCAGTACTCGATAGCGGGGATGAAAGAAATGGACGTCTAAATCAATGCTCGCCGGTGTCGCAGCCGGCCAGCCAATCGTGCGCATCGACGCGGATGGCGCCTTCGCGCGCACCAAGCGAAGAGAAATCGAACAGCTTGCGATCGGTCAATTGCGATGGCGCCACGTTGCCGAGTGCGCGGAAGATGGTTTCGCTGCGCCCCGGAAACTGGCGCTCCCATTCCTGCATCATGCGCTTGACCGCTTTGCGCTGCAGATTTTCCTGCGAGCCGCAGAGGTTACAGGGAATGATCGGAAACTGCTTGTGCTCGGCATAGTCGGATATGTCATCTTCCTTGCAATACGCCAGCGGGCGAATCACCACGTGGCGCCCGTCATCGGAGCGCAGCTTCGGCGGCATCGCCTTCAAACTGCCCTGATAGAACAGGTTGAGGAAGAACGTGCCGAGAATGTCATCGCGATGATGGCCCAGCGCAATCTTGGTGACGCCATTGGCCGCCGCCCAGTGGTAGAGCGCACCGCGGCGCAGACGCGAGCACAAGCTGCACATCGTCTTGCCTTCCGGGATCACGCGCGTGACGGTGCTGTAGGTGTCCTGTTCGATGATGTGGAACGGCACGCCGCGTTCGGTGAGGTAGTCAGGCAGCACGTGCTCGGGGAAGCCCGGTTGCTTCTGATCCAGATTCACCGCGATCAACTCAAAGCGCACGGGTGCCTTGGCCTGCAGCGACAGCAGGATATCCAGCATGGTGTAGGAGTCTTTGCCACCGGACAGGCACACCATGACCTTGTCGCCGTCTTCGATCATGTTGAAGTCGGCCATCGCCTGACCCACTTGATGGCGCAGACGCTTGGCAAGCTTGCCGGCTTCATAAGCCTGCTTGCGGGTGACTTCCAATGGAACGACGTCGGGGTGGGCGGACATGGCAACGGCATCGAACGGGCAAGCGCCTATTGTACCTGCCCCGCCCGGTCGGTTTGTTCCGAGGCGCCAGCCGCATGGGAGCGCGCTACAATCACGTTTTTATTGCCACCCCGAGCGCCCCTACGCCATGCAGGCTCAGGATCCGACCCAGATCGCCCACTTACTGGCAGAGCTTCGCCAGGAGCATCGCGATCTGGACGCGGCGATCGAGCAGCTGTCACGGGCCGTGGGCCGCGACGAGCTGCAGATCACACGCCTGAAGAAACGCAAGCTGCTGCTGAAAGACACTATTGCGCGGCTTGAAAGCAAGTTAATCCCCGACCTTGACGCCTGAACCGATGTCCACACTCGCCCCGGTTTCTCTCCAGGACGACTATGTCCTGCTCGAACCTCTGGATTTGCACCACGCTTTCGACCTTGAAGCCGCCGTGGCCGATGGCGAGCTGTGGAATCTTTGGTTCACCAGCGCGCCGGCTCCTGGCCAGGCGCGCGCGTATATCCAGAAAGCGCTGGATGGATTGGCCGCCAACACCATGCTGCCGTTTGCGGTGCGTGAAAAAAGCAGCGGGCAGATCGTCGGCACCACGCGCTTTTATGATTTTGCGCCGGAATTACCGCGTATCGCCATCGGCTACACCTGGTATGCGAAACGGTGGCAAAAAAGCCATCTCAACACCGCTTGCAAGCGCCTGCTTTTGAAGTACGCGTTCGAATCGCTCCAATGCGTCGCCGTCGAATTCCATACCGACGGCCGCAACCTCGATTCGCAACGCGCCATCGAACGGCTCGGTGCACATCGCGATGGTGTGCTGCGCGCCCATAAGCGCCGGCCCGACGGCACGCTGCGCGATACGGTGTGTTATTCGATCATCGCCAGCGAATGGCCCGACGTACAGCGCTGGCTCGACATGCGGCTGACGCGCCTTGGCGCGCAGCCGCGCGTTACAACAAACGGTTGAGCATTCGATCCAGACGAACGCGGCGCAGTCGACGCAGCAACGTGCGCACTTCGGCGGGGTAATGCCGCGGATTATCCAGCGTGTGGTAGTCGTCCAGACGAATCGCGTGGCGGCGTAATGCTGCCCACTCCGCCTCGTGTTGCGCGATCAATTGGTGAGATGGATCGTGCAACAACAATCCATTCTCCAAATCCAACGCCCACGCGCGTGGATTGAGATTATTGCCCGTGAGGAGAGCAATCTCTTCGTCAACCAGCAAACCCTTTAGGTGATAGCTGTTGCCACCATCGCACCACAACCAGAGATTCAATTGCCCGCGAAGCATGTGTGCGCGATGGTTGCGGGCAAAACGGCGCAGGTTGTTCTCATAAAGATAGGGCAGCAGGCCAATCTTGCGGAAAGGCTCTTGCGGCGGAATGTAAAAATCATTCGCGGTTTTGTCGCCGACCATGATGTCGATCGTGCAGCCACGACGCAGCAGATGACCCAGCACCGCGCGCACTTGTCTGGGCAAATTGAAGTACGGCGTAAAAATCACCACGCGTTTTCGCGTGCGGCGCAGCAGTGTCGACACTGTATCGTTGAGCTGATTGTCACTACGCCCAAAGCCCACCAGTGGCGTGACAGCGACATCGCCGTCCTTCAATGCGGCATGCGGCGTGGTGTAATGCGCATGTTGCAACGTGCGGCGAAGATGCCGGATAGCCGTCTGTAAATCGCGCGTGGAGGGCAGCGGCCGCTGATCGAGCCGTGTCACAGCGTCCGACTCGGCGAGATAGTGCTTCGCGAAGCGAACCATGCTATCGGCCAAACCCACATGATGAATCAGATGATAGCGATCGAGCCGGTAGCGCCCGTGTTTGGCGAGATAGACATCGTTGATGCTGGCACCGCTGTAGAGCACGTCATCATCAATGATGAAGCCTTTCAGATGCAGCACGCCGAATAGTTCGCGATTTTGCACCGGCACGCCATACACCTTCACGGCGTCGCCGTATTGCGCGGCGTACTCGCGATACATCGCGGCATTTCCCTCACTCGCGGTCTTGCCGATCAGTCCGCGCCGTGCACGGTGCCAGTCGACGTAGATCTCGATATCCAGTGTTGGGTTGGCCCGGTGTGCGGCGTATAGCGCTTCGAGTACCTCCCGCCCCGCATCGTCATCCTGCAGATAGAGCGCCACAAGCACGATTCGGTGTTTCGCCTGCTCGATCAGCTTCAAAAGCGTTTTTCGAAACGATGCCGGTCCGTCCAGCGTCTGGATGTCATCCGGACGCACGGCAAACGCGGGCATCTGCTGCGCCGGTTGCTTTCTGGAGCGACTGAACGGCGAAAGGCGCCGGGCGAGTCGTTGGGGCAGAGAGGGGCGGGGACTCATGCCGGCCATGGTAGCGTCTCGAGCAACGTGCCCGGCACGTTTATCGCCACGATTTAAGTCATCTTGCGCATTCTCGCGGCACGTTTCCCAAGCGGGCGCGTAAGTGCTTTCCCATCCGCTTGCACCGGCACCTGCGGCATCTCGGGAGGGCCGGGATGACGACGGCATGGAGTCGCCACCCATTTCTCGATGAGTGCTGCACTGCCCACCGATACGCGACACGCTCTGCCGACTCATCGCGCACATTCACGCATCGAAGATGACCATGAATGTCGCTCGCTGCCCCTATATCGCACGGACCTACATCAACGCAGGGCGTCCTTTCCGTACATATGCACATCGCCAGCGTCGCGAACAGGAAACTTAATTTAGTTACTCATGAAACAAAAACGGCGCGAAGTCGTTGTTAGATGCAGACGTTTAGCCGTCCATACGCGCACGCATCCGCAGTTCGGAAAAATAATCATAAAAAAATGATTGACACATCGTTACCGCGTGCCGTACGGTCCATGACATGCCGCAGCGCAACAGCCACCGCTACGTGACCCGAGCCATCCGTCCTCCGACGGTTGCGGACATGTTGCCTCTGGGCGGCCTCCTTCTTCTTTCCCTCGTACTCGTACTCCTTATTACTAACGGAGGTGCGGGCTGAGGGCGCGTGTCCAGGTAAAGCAAAACTAACCTAGATACCCCGAAGAACCCCGCACCCGATAAGGATGCGGGGTTTTTTGTTGCCCCTCGGCACCGACCCAAACGGAGCCAGGCATGAATCCCGAAACAGCAAACCCGAACGAGCCCGCCGAAAGCGTCGACAGCGCCGAAGACCGCGTACGGATCTTCGACACGACCCTGCGCGATGGCGAGCAGGCCCCCGGTTTTTCCATGGACCGGCGAGCGAAATTGTGCATGGCACAAGCCCTCGAAACGCTTGGTGTGGACGTGCTGGAAGCGGGTTTTCCGCAGGCTTCTCCCGACGATTTTGCAGCGGTCGATGAAATCGCACGCACGTTGCGCAACACGACGGTGTGCGCACTTGCGCGTTGTCAGAACGGGGACATAGACACCGCAGCACGCGCGCTCGAACGCGCGCACCATGCACGCATTCACCTGTTTCTCTCGACCAGTCCACTGCATCGCGAGCACAAGCTCGGCATGAGCAAGTCGCAGGTGCTGGAAACGGCCGTCGCATCGATCGAGCGCGCACGCAAATACTGCGCGGACGTCGAATTCTCGGCCGAAGATGCGCTGCGCACCGAGCCGGATTTTCTCGTCGAAGTATTCAGCGCCGCGATCGCCGCCGGCGCGACGACGCTCAATGCGCCCGATACCGTGGGTTATACGACGCCCGCCGAAATGGTCGAGTTGTTCACCTACCTGCGCAAACACGTTCGCGATGCGCACAAAGCGGTGTTTTCAACGCATTGCCATGATGACCTGGGCATGGCCGTCGCCAACAGCCTCGCCGCCGTGAGCGCGGGCGCACGCCAGGTCGAGTGCACCATCAACGGCATCGGCGAACGCGCGGGCAATGCAGCGCTGGAAGAAATCGTGATGGCGTTGAAGGTGCGCGCGCCGCATTTCGGGCTGCGCACCCACATCGACACACGCAAGCTCTATCCCACCTCGCGCCTGCTGACACAGGTCACCGGACAGGCCGTCCCGCGTAACAAGGCCGTGGTGGGCGAAAACGCCTTCGCACACGAATCGGGTATCCATCAGCACGGCATGCTCAAGCATCGCGGCACGTACGAAATCATGCGCCCGCAGGACGTGGGGATTGCAGAAACCACGCTGGTTTTGGGCAAGCATTCCGGCCGCCATGCGCTGCGTCAGCGCCTGGAAACGCTCGGCCACACATTGGACGAAGCCGCCATGGAGGGCATCTTCAAGCGCTTCAAGGCGCTTGCCGATCGCAAACGCGACATTCGCGATGAAGATCTGGAAGCCCTCGCGCTCGGCCAAGATCCGGATGCGATCGGTCCGTGGCGCATCGATCAGCTCAACACCACCTCGCATCTGGGCGGCAGCGCATCGGCAACGGTGAAACTGTGCCACGAAGACGGCCGCGAAATCGGCGAGGCTGCCATCGGCGACGGACCTGTCGACGCCGTACTGCGCGCCATCGAGCGCGCCACCGGCACCGACATGGTGCTCAAGCGGTTCCAAGTACGCGCGATGAGCGAGGGCGGCGACGCGCAAGGACACGCGCAACTCACCGCACGTCACGCGCAGCGCGACTGGAATGGCAGCAGCGTCAGCACCGACATCATCGAAGCCACCGCGCATGCCGCACTGGCCATCGTCAACCGCATCGAACGGCAGGTGAGCGACAACCCCGCAGCAGCACGAATGTCGCAAGGAGTCATCGCATGAGTACGCCCTTTCTTTGGCATAACGGGCGTATCAAGCCCTGGGCCGAGGCGACGGTTCACGTCAGCACGCACGCGCTGCACTATGGATCATCCGTATTCGAAGGCGAACGTGTGTATGCAACGCCGGAAGGTCCGGCGTATTTCCGCCTGGCCGATCACACGCGCCGCCTGTTCGAATCCGCGCGCGTGTACGAGATCGAGATCGGCTACACCGAGCAGCAGATCGATGAAGCATGCCTGGAACTGATTCGCGCCAACCGGATGGCATCGGCTTATGTACGTCCGATTGTTTTTCGCGGCGCCGGCGGGCTCGGCGTTCTCCCCAGGGACGGCGCGCCCGTCGACGTCGCGATCATGGCATTGGAATGGGGCGCGTATCTGGGCGAAGCCGCCGAAGTGGGCGCGGATGTTTGCGTGTCGTCATGGAATCGTCCCGCGCCGAACACGCTTCCCAGCTGGGCCAAGGCAGGCGGTAATTACCTGAGCAGCCAGCTGATCGGCCTGGAGGCGCGTCGCGGCGGTTTCGATGAGGGTATCGCGCTGGGACACAACGGTCTGCTGAGTGAAGGTGCGGGCGAAAACCTGTTCCTGGTGAAGCGCGGAAAACTGCTCACCCCACCGTCGAGCGCAGGCATTCTCGCAGGCATCACGCGCGATACGGTCATTACGCTGGCCGCCGATCTCGGTATCGCCGTCGAGGAACGCGATCTGCCGCGCGAAGCGTTGTACTCCGCCGACGAAGTGTTCATGACCGGCACTGCCGCGGAGATTACGCCGGTGCGTTCGGTCGACCGCAAAAAAGTCGGTAGTGGGACGCCCGGCCCGATCACTCGCGCATTGCGCGATGCGTTCTTCGGGCTTTTCGACGGACGTACACAGGATCGCTACGGCTGGCTGACTCATGTGAATGCGTTCGTCCATCAACGCGAAGATCAAGAAGCGACCATCCATGGCCGCACTTCTCACCAAAAGCACGCTACGGCAAAGGTTTCGGCATGAGTCCGCGCACACTATTCGAAAAAATTTGGGATGCCCACGTTGTCGCCGCAGAAACGTCCGACACGCCATCCGTGCTGTATGTCGACCTGCATCTGGTGCACGAAGTAACCTCACCGCAGGCGTTCAGCGAATTGCGCCAGCGCGGACTGAAGCTACGTCGTCCCGATCGTACGCTCGCAACGCTCGATCACTCCACACCAACGCTACCGCCGAAAGCGAACGGCGAACGCCCCTACGCGAACGACGAAGCGAAGGCGCAGGTCGCGCAGTTGGAAACCAATTGCCGCGAATTCGGCGTGCAGCTTTACGGCTGGGATAGCGCCGATCGCGGTATCGTGCACGTGATCGGACCGGAACTCGGTGCCACGCAGCCTGGCATGACAATCGTGTGTGGCGACAGCCACACCTCGACGCATGGTGCTTTCGGCGCGTTGGCCTTCGGCATCGGCACCACGGAAGTCGGCCATGTGATGGCTACGCAGTGCCTGCTGCAACGTAAGCCAAAAACCTTCGCCATCCACGTCGACGGCCAACTGCCGCGCGGCGTCGGCGCGAAAGACCTGATCCTGCACATCATCGGCCACATCGGTGTGGATGGGGGCACCGGACATGTTCTGGAATACCGCGGCGCCGCGATTGAAGCGCTATCGATGGAAGAACGCATGACGGTGTGCAACATGTCCATCGAAGCGGGCGCCCGCGCCGGATTGATTGCGCCCGACGAAACGACGTTCGCCTGGTTGAAAGGACGTCCGCGCGCACCGCAAGGCGCAGCATGGGAAACGGCGGTGCAACGCTGGCGTGCACTGCGCACTGACGACGGCGCCGAATACGACCGCGAAGTGCACATCGACGCAAGCCAGATTCGCCCCACCGTCACCTACGGCACGCATCCGGGCATGGCCATCGCGATGGATAAACCCGTTCCCGCGGCACGCAACGCGCCGGAACAGCGCGCGCTCGATTACATGCAGGCCAAACCCAACCAGCCGATGCAAGGCATGTCGGTGGATGTAGTGTTTATCGGCAGCTGCACCAACTCTCGCCTGTCCGATTTGCGTGAAGCGGCGAACGTCTTTCGGGGACATCGCGTCGCCCAAGGCGTGCGCGTGTTGGTGGTGCCTGGTTCCGAAGCCGTCCGTCGCGATGCCGAGCGCGAAGGCTTGCATGAAGTGTTTCTCGCCGCCGGCGCGGAATGGCGTATTCCCGGCTGCTCGATGTGCATCGCCATGAACGGCGATCTCGCGCAACCGGGCCAACTCGTCGTCAGCACATCCAACCGCAACTTCGAAGGCCGTCAGGGCAAAGGCGCACGCACCGTGCTCGCCAGTCCGGCCACGGCTGCCGCATCGGCCATCGCCGGCGCAATCGCCGATCCGCGCGAATACCTGACGGAGGTCGCCGCATGAAACCCATCACGCGCATTCACTCGCGTACAGCCGTTCTTGTCGATGAAAACATCGATACCGATCGCATCATTCCTGCGCGCTTTCTCACCACCACCGAGCGTAGTGGCCTGGGCAAGTATTGCTTCCAGGATTGGCGCTACGTGCAAGACGGCGGCGATAACCCGGACTTTCCACTCAACAAGCCCGAAGCGCGTGGGTGCAGCATTCTCGTTGCCGGCCGCAACTTCGGCTGCGGTTCCTCGCGCGAACACGCACCGTGGGCGTTGCTCGATTACGGCATTCAAGCTGTGCTGTGCAGCGAGATCGCCGACATCTTCCGCGGCAACGCGTTGAAGAACGGCTTGCTCGCCATCGTGCTCGATGAGGCGGAGCACCGTTGGTTGCTCAAGAACCCCGGGATCGAACTGTCCATCGACGTACGCGAGCAGGCTATCGAATTACCCGATGGCGGACGCATCCGTTTCCAGCTTGAAGCGTTCGCACGGCACTGCCTGCTCAACGGCGTCGATCAACTCGGTTTTCTGCTTCAGCAAAACAACGCAATCACACACTACGAACAGCAACAGGAGAAGGCAGCATGAAAGCGCGTATCGTTACCCTGCCCGGCGACGGCGTGGGTCCGGAAGTCACCGACGCGGCTGTTGCCGTACTGAAAGCTGTCGCAGAGCGCAGCGGTCACACTTTTGAATTCGAATCGCACGCCATTGGCGGCTGCGCCATCGATGCGACCGGCGAGCCGCTTCCGGCTGCCACGCTTAACGCGTGCAAGAAAGCCGATGCCGTGTTTCTCGGCGCAGTCGGCGGCCCGAAATGGTCCGATCCGCACGCGAAAGTTCGCCCGGAACAGGGCTTGCTCGCGCTGCGTGCGGCGCTGGGTGTATTCGCCAACTTGCGTCCCCTGCAGGTGCACCCGGCGCTCGCTTCGTTCTCGCCGCTAAAGAACGAGAAGCTGAAGAATGTCGACGTGCTGTTCGTACGCGAACTGACCGGAGGTGCGTACTTCGGTGCCAAGACGCGCACCGAAGACACCGCGACCGATGAATGCAAATACACCGTCGCGGAAATTGAACGTGTGACGCGCCGCGCTTTCGAATTGGCGCGCGACCGTCGTCAGCACGTCACGTCGGTCGACAAGGCCAATGTGCTGGAAACCTCTCGCCTGTGGCGCAGCACCGTGCAGCGCATCGCCGCTGACTATCCGGACGTCAAGCTCGAACATCAGCTGGTCGATTCGATGGCCATGCTGTTGCTGACGCAGCCGGCGCGTTACGACGTCGTCGTGACCGAAAACCTGTTCGGCGACATTCTCACCGACGAAGCGGCGGCTCTGGCCGGATCGCTGGGTTTGCTGCCTTCCGCATCGCTCGGCGCGGGCAAAGTGGGTCTGTACGAACCCATTCATGGCTCCGCACCGGATATCGCCGGCCAGGGCATCGCCAATCCGCTGGGCGCGATTCTTTCCGCGGCGTTGCTGTTGCGTCATTCGCTGGAACTGGAAATCGAAGCGACGACCGTCGAAGCCGCCGTTGCCCAGGTGCTTTCCAACGGACCTTACAGCCGCGATCTGGGCGGCAAAGCCACTACGTCTCAATTGCGCGATGCCGTGATCAGTGCGCTGGACGACGTCGCCACGCCCGCCTTCCTGTGCGGCCTGCGTGCGTGCGGTTGAGCGGAGGAACGATGCGAAGCGATCTCATCAAAACCGGTCCTGATCGCGCTCCCGCGCGCGCCATGTTGCGCGCGACGGGTTTGCAGGATGCCGATATCAGCAAGCCACTCGTTGCGGTGGTGCATACGTGGTCCAACGTCAGCCCGTGCAACCTCAATTTGCGCGAACTGGCCGAGCACACCGCAGCCGGCATTCGTGCGGCGGGCGGCACGCCCATCGAGTTCAACACGATTGCCGTGACCGATGGCATCGCGATGGGCACGCCAGGGATGCGTGCGTCGCTGATCAGCCGTGAAGTGATTACCGATTCCATCGAATTGGCCGTGGACGGTCACTGTCTCGATGCGATGGTGGTGCTGTGCGGCTGCGACAAAACCATTCCGGCCGCAGCGATGGCCATGGCGCGCTTGAATATTCCGGCTGTTGCGCTGTACGGCGGCAGCATCGCGCATGGCACGCACAACAATCACCCCATCACGATTCAACAAGTGTTTGAAGCGGTCGGCGCGCACGGTGCAGGCAAGATCGACGATGCGGAACTCGCCGCCGTCGAGAAAGATGCATGTCCCGGTGCCGGCGCATGCGGAGGACAGTTCACCGCGAACACGATGGCAATGGTGATGCAGGCCTTGGGCCTGTCGCCGATGGGTTTCAACGACATTCCCGCCACCCACCCCGCCAAGGCGCATGCCGCGTATCGCTGCGGCGAACTGGTGATGGATTGTCTGCGCGCAGAACGCAAACCGCTGGACATTCTGGATGTCACCGCATTCCGCAACGCTGCGCGCATGGTGGCCGCGACGGCTGGCTCGACGAATGCCGTGCTGCACTTGCTGGCTATCGCACGCGAAGCAGGTGTCCCGTGGACGATTGAAGATTTCGAACCGGCATCCGTACACACGCCCGTCATTGCCGATTTACTGCCCGGCGGTCGTTACACCGCCGTGGAGTTGTTCGGCGCGGGCGGTAGCGCGCGTGTGGCGCAGGAGCTCATCGCCGCAGGGATGCTCGAAGATCGCCCGACCGTAACGGGCCTTCATCTGTTTGAAGAATGCGCCAAGGCACCGCGCGCCGAGCAACAGGATGTCGTGCATCCGGTCGACAAGCCGCTCAAACCACGCGGCGGCTATTCCATTCTCTACGGCAATCTCGCACCGGAGGGCTGCATTCTCAAACTCGCCGGAAAAGGCGCCAATCACTTCGAAGGTGTTGCGCGCGTTTTTGAAAGCGAGGAAGAAGCCTTCGCCGCCGTGCAAGGCGGAAAGATCAAACCGGGCGACGTCATCGTCATTCGCAATGAAGGCCCCGCTGGCGGCCCCGGCATGCGCGAAATGCTCGGCGTCACGGCAGCACTGGTCGGGCGCGGGTTGGGGAATGACGTCGGACTGATTACCGATGGACGTTTCTCCGGTGCCACGCACGGTTTCATGGTCGGCCATATCGCGCCCGAAGCCGCGCGAGGCGGACCGATTGCGTTGCTGCGCGACGGCGATCGCATCTTCATCGATGGCGACAGCCGCGAACTTCGCACAGACGCCGATCTGGAAAGCCGCCGCGCCAGTTGGAAAGCGCCCGCCGCAAAAGTCACGCACGGCGCACTCGCCAAGTACGCGCAGTTGGTCGGTTCTGCATCGGATGGCGCCACGACGCATCCGCGCACCGCCGTCTCGACACCACCTTCCATTCAACGACACACCACGACAAAGACCCCAGCAGGAGTTCCCGCATGAGCACCACTGCAACTACCGATACGCTCGCCAAGGCGCGCATCGCCGTTCTTGGCTATGGCAGCCAGGGCCGCGCCCACGCGCTCAATCTCAAAGACTCCGGCCTGGATGTTGTGATCGGCCTGCGCCCGAACGGGCCGACATGGAGCAAGGCCGTCGCCGATGGCTTCCACGTTGTAGAGCCGGCCGAAGCAGTGCGCGATGCCGATCTTGTCGCCGTGCTGACACCCGACATGGTGCAGCCGACGCTGTACAAGGAATCGATCGAACCGAACATCAAGGCCGGCGCGGCACTGTTGTTTGCGCACGGCTTCAACGTGCATTTCAAACAGATCGAACCACGCAGCGATATCGATGTGATTCTCGTCGCCCCGAAAGGCCCGGGCGCATTGGTTCGCAGCGAATACGAACGCGGCCGCGGCGTTCCCTGCGTGTACGCCGTGCAGCAGGACAAGACCGGCCACGCCGAAGAGAAAGCCAAAGCCTATGCAGCCGGTATCGGCGGCGCACGCGCCATGCTGATCAAGACCGATTTCAAGGAAGAAACGGAAACCGATCTTTTCGGCGAGCAGGCCGTTTTGTGCGGCGGCGCAAGCGAACTGGTCATCAAGGGTTTCGAAACGCTGGTCGAAGCGGGCTACCAGCCTGAAATCGCTTACTACGAAGTGCTGCACGAACTGAAGCTGATCGTGGATTTGTTCTACGAAGGCGGTATCACGCGCATGCTGCAATTCGTTTCGGAAACCGCACAGTACGGCGACTACGTCAGCGGCCCGCGCATTGTGGATTCGGCCACGAAGGAACGCATGAAGGGCGTGCTCACGGACATCCAGGACGGCACGTTCGCACGCAACTGGATTGCCGAATACAAGGCCGGCCTGCCTAACTACAAGAAGCTCAAGCAAGCCGATCTGGATCATCCGATCGAGCAGGTTGGCGCAAAGCTGCGCGCACGCATGCCATGGCTGCAAGCCGGCGCGAAAGCCGAGCAACCTCAGCTGAAGAAAGTGGGTTGATGCCATGCAGCGCTCTCTCATCTCCCCTCCCCCAAGGACTCCGGCGAGAGAGCGCTGCATGTGCTTTTGTCAGCACACTTTGACTACCACCAAAGGACTGTTGTGAATATGTCGTCGCTGAAATCCTCAATCGCTGCCGATGCCGAACCCGGCATCTCGCGCCATCCGCTGACCGGCAAACTGCTGAGCGGTGCGGACGTCGTCGTACAAGTGCTGGCGGATGAAGGCGTCGATGTACTGTTCGGCTATTCCGGTGGCGCGATTTTGCCTGTGTACGATGCAGTGTTTCGCCACAACGCCGAACACATCAAACCCGATGGCGGTGAACCGATGCCGTTGATCGTTCCCGCGAACGAGCAAGGCGCCGGTTTCATGGCGGCCGGTTATGCGCGCGCGTCGGGCAAGGTGGGTGTGGCGGTTGTAACGTCGGGTCCCGGCGCGACCAACATGGTGACGCCGGTGCGCGATTCGACGGCCGATTCGATTCCGCTGGTGGTGATTTGCGGACAAGTCGCGACGCAAGCCATTGGCAGTGACGCCTTTCAGGAGGCGCCCATCAGCAACATCATGGGCTCCTGCGCCAAGCATGTCTTTTTGGTGACCGACGCATCGCAACTGGAAGCAACGATGCGCACCGCGTTTACGATCGCGCGTAGCGGCCGCCCCGGCCCTGTGGTGGTGGATATTCCCAAGGATATTCAGAACACTCCGCTGGTATTCAAAGGCGAAGGCGAATTGGCGTTGCCGGGTTATCGCGCGCGTCTGCGTGCCGTTGAACAGGCAGCGCTCGCCGATGACGACTGCAAGCGTTTTTTCGATGCACTGTCGCGCGCGAAGCGTCCGCTGATCTATGCAGGCGGCGGGATCGTCGCCGGTGGCGCGGCCCCCGCGCTGAAAGCGTTCGTCGATGCGTTTGGTCTGCCGGTGACGACCACGCTGATGGGCATTGGCGGTTACGACACTACCGGCCCACTCGCCCTGCACATGCTTGGCATGCATGGCACGGCGTACGCCAATTACGCGGTTGAAGATTGCGACTTTCTCCTCGCGCTCGGCGCACGCTTTGATGATCGCGTGGCCGGCGTTCCCACGCAATTTGCACCGCGCGCCAAATTCGTCGCGCATATCGATATCGATCCTGCCGAGATCAACAAGGTCAAACAGGCCCACTGGCATCACATCGGCCCCTTGGACCGCGCATTACAACGCCTTACCCGATTCGGAAAAACGCACGAATACACCTTGTCGCTATCGGATTGGCACGCACACATCGCCACGCTCAAGTGCGATCACGCGATGAACTACGATCGCGACAGCGCGCTGATCCAGCCCTACGCAGTGCTGCAAGAAATCAACCGGCACGCTCAAGGCCGCGCCATTGTCAGTACGGGCGTGGGCCAGCATCAGATGTGGGTCGCGCAATACCTCGATTTCTGCGCGCCGCGGCACCTGCTTACATCCGGCTCGATGGGGACGATGGGTTTCGGTCTTCCCGCCGCGATCGGCGCGCAATTTGCCAGGCGCGATGCGTTGGTGATCGACATCGATGGCGACGCCAGCATTCGCATGAATCTCGGTGAATTGGAAACGGTAACGACGTATGGGCTGCCATTGAAGATCGTGGTACTGAATAACGTGGGCGACGGCATGGTACGTCAATGGCAGAAGCTGTTTTTCAAGGGGCGCTTTGCGTCGTCCGATAAAAGCCTGCATCGCAAGGATTTCGTGCGCGCGGCCGAGGCGGATGGATTTACATGGGCGCGTCGCCTGGAGCAGCGCGAAGAGCTTGCCGCAACGATCGCCGAATTCCTTGCGTTCGACGGTCCTGCTTTTCTGGAAGTGATGATCGACCCCGATGCCGGCGTCTATCCGATGGTTGGCCCTGGCGCCAGCTACGCACAGATGATCACCGGCGACTTCATTCCCGCACGCACGGCTCCGACAGAAGCCGAAGCGGCGGCCTCCGACATGTTCTGATCCGACTGGAATCATCATGCAACACACACTATCCATTCTTCTGCAGAACGAAGCCGGTGCACTGGTGCGCGTTGCGGGTCTGTTTGCCGCGCGTGGTCACAATATCGATACGCTGACGGTTGCCGCAACAGCCGATCCTGCGGTTTCGCGCCTGACTTTGACGGTGCGCGGCGACGACGCGACGCTGACGCAGATCGTGCAGCAGACACGAAAACTTGTGGATGTCTTGCAAGTCGAGCATCCCGCGCACGCATGAACGCAAGGCCATCGCACGCCGACAACGATCTCGCCCCGAGCGCAGCGTCCGTATTGCGCCGGGCGGAGGCGGCGCGTGTGTACGAGGTGGCCGAACACACGGCCTTGGATCCGGCGCCGCTGTTGTCCGCGCGAGTTGGCGCATCCGTGCTGTTGAAACGCGAAGATCAACAACCCGTGTTTTCTTTCAAACTGCGTGGCGCCTACAACCGCATGGCGCAACTTGACGAGGTACAGCGAGCGAAAGGCGTGATTGCCGCTTCCGCCGGCAATCATGCGCAGGGCGTGGCATTGGCAGCTTCCCGCCTGGGTATTGAAGCAACCATCGTCATGCCGGTCACCGCGCCGCAGGTCAAGGTCGATGCCGTGCGGCGCTTCGGCGGAAGCTTTGTCTACGTCGTGCTGGCGGGCGACTCCTACAGCGATGCGCAAGCCGAAGCACAACGTTTGCGCGACGTATCGGATGCGACATTCGTGCATCCGTTCGACGATCCCGATGTCATCGCCGGTCAGGCCACGATCGCACTCGAACTACTGGATCAACACCCCGGCCCCTTGCACGCCGTTTTTGTACCGGTGGGCGGCGGCGGTCTTCTGGCCGGGATCGCATCAGTGATTAAGGCACGACGACCGGATGTGCGTGTGTTCGGTGTGCAAGCCTGCGACGCGGACTCCATGGCGCGTGCACTCGATAAGGGCGAACGCATATCGCTGGACGATGTAGGCCTGTTCGCCGACGGCACGGCCGTGAAGCAGGTTGGCGCGCTGACGTTTTCGCTATGCCAGCAATACGTCGACGGCATGCTACGCGTGGACACCGACGCAATCTGCGCGGCCATCCGCGACATTTACCAGGACACGCGAAGCGTACCCGAACCTTCCGGCGCGCTGGCACTGGCCGGTCTCAAGCAATACATCGCCAAGCACGGCACATGCGATGGCGCATTGGTAGCTGTCGTATCCGGTGCCAACATGAATTTCGACCGCCTGCGCTTTGTCGCCGAGCGTGCCGAAGTCGGCGAGCAACGCGAAGCGGTGTTCGCAGTGACGATCCCCGAGCAACGCGGCAGCTTTCGCCGTTTTTGCAGTGCACTGGGTCAACACGCCATCACCGAATTCAACTATCGCATCGGCGATGCACGTGCGGCACATATCTTTGTGGGCATTCAAACCGCACAGCGCGGCGAGCGCGAAGCCTTGGCGAGCGCGCTCCATGACAACGGCTTCGGCGTACTCGATCTCACCGACGACGAACTTTCCAAGCTGCATCTTCGCCACATGATCGGTGGCCGTTCACCCCTGGCGCACGACGAGCGGCTTTATCGCTTCGACTTTCCGGAACGCCCGGGCGCACTGGCACGCTTTCTCGAACGCATGCATCCGGACTGGAACATCAGCCTGTTCCATTACAGGAACCACGGTGCCGATTACGGGCGCATTCTTGTCGGCATTCAGGTACCGCCAAGCGAACACGCACTGTTGCAGCGCTTTCTCACAACGCTCGGCTACCCCCACATCGACGAAAGCGACAATCCGGCTTACCGGCTGCTGCTACGCATGTAATGTGTAAGTCTGCTGCGCGCAGCCAGCAAGCACTTCATCGAGCGAGGCATCCACGTTCAACTCGAACACGTGATTGTCGTAGTCGGTGAAATACAGCGCGGTGTCTTTCCGCGCCATGTAATGCTCGACGTCGAACGTCGTGAGCTTGTCTGCGCAGGCGGTCAGCTCATCCTGACTGACGTGCAATGAAATGTGATCGCCATTACGCACGGAAGGACCATCGCCCTGACGCAGCGCAAACCATAGGCCGCCGAATTTCGCAAAGCTTTGCGGGTGACCGCCGTCATCTGGACGTGGCGGAACGATTCGTGCGCCGAGCACCCCGGCAAATAGTTCTGCAGTGCGAGCGGGATCACGCACGACCAGTGCGATGTGACTGATGGACGCGACCATGAATAACCCGACTCCCCAAGCGTAATGGTCGATCCTAGACCGTTCACGTACTGGCGGGCAATCTACCTCAAAGCACGGCTCGGTGGGATTACGCACACTTTCCCGGTAAGGGGAGCACGTTACACTTGTGGGATGGCACCGACCTCTCGCAAACGCCCAAGGCGATCTCCTTCGGCACCGACCGTTAGCCGCACCCGCCCGGTTCAGCCGATGGTGCGCAAGGTGCAGCAGCCGGCCGACAGCTCCACGCATGCTTCGCACGTGCTGGATTGGTTGCTGCAGAAGCTGCCCACAGGCTATCGCGAAAAAGTACGCGACATTCTTGTACTTACGCGCATGGATCGGCCGATCGGCGCACTCTTGCTGCTGTGGCCGACGTGGTGGGCGCTATGGCTGGCCGCCAACGATTTCCCGCCCTGGAAGCCATGGCTGATTTTCACGCTGGGCGTTTTTGCCATGCGTGCGGCCGGATGTGCCATTAACGATTACGCGGATCGCAACCTGGATCCTCAGGTAGCCCGCACGGCCGGCCGGCCGATCGCTGCCGGCCGGGTCACCCCACGCGAAGCCCTGATCGTGTTCGTTGCCTTGCTGGCGTTTGCCTTTCTGCTGGTACTGCTGACCAATCCGCTGACGATCAAACTGTCGTTTATCGGCGCCGCTCTTGCAGCGCTGTATCCGTTTACAAAGCGATACACCGATCTACCGCAGGTCGTTCTCGGCGCCGCATTCGGCTGGTCGATTCCGATGGCGTTTGCCGCGATTCAAAACACCGTGCCGCCGGTGGGCTGGCTGCTATTTATCGCAAACATTCTATGGTCGGTGATTTACGACACCGAATACGCGATGGTCGATCGCGATGACGATATCAAGGCAGGTGCACGCTCCACCGCCATTTTGTTTGGCGATGCGGATGTACCGATCATCGGCGTTCTGATGGGCACATTCGTCATTGCGTTGGTGATGATCGGCACACGCGTAAAATTGGAATGGCCGTTTTGGCTGGCCATCGTCGCTGCAGTGGCACTGTTTGGCTGGCAACTGTGGCTGATTCGCAACCGCGAGCGCGACGCCTGCCTGAAGGCGTTTCGCCACAACAACTGGCTTGGCTTGACGGTCTGGATTGGTATCGCGCTCGCACTGGCGGTGCGCTGACTTTCAGCGTCCGGGAATCGGCGCACGCGCAAGTGCCCAAACATCGATGTCTCGGACGAATAGTTATCGAAAATTAATTTAATTAATATTAATTTAACAAGAGGTCAAGTGTTCGTCGTCATTCTGCCAAGAGAGCACCGCAGGTGCAGGCAGGAGCAACTTCTGCCGAGATCGGGCTAGGGATTTCTGAGTAAATGCCACTGTGCGTTTGACAATCATGATGCTCGGCGCCTTTTCTTTGCGCCGATCAAACACTGGGGCGAACATGTGGAAGACGGCATCCCCACAGCGAACGCTTCAGGAGCTCAAGCGGCTTCCGGGCCTATCAAGTGGACTCGTCAGGTGGCCGATATCGGATTGGAATACATTGTTTGCACTCCCATATAGAGCCCAGTGGCGAACCTACACTCGTAGAGGTCTGTCCAAGACTCTAGATGAACAAGCTAGACCGGTGCTGCCGTGTTGCGCCGTCGTAAAAATGAGTTCAAAGTGAATACGCGATAAGGGAGCGACTATGGCGACGACCAAAAATTTGGATCCAGTTGTCCTGAAGGCTCTTAAAGACTTGAATGTTGCTGACGCCAATCTCTCGCTCCAAGAGCAAATTGCGAAGCTGATTCAGGTTATCGAACAGATTACCGCGGAACAGCAACTGGCAAATCGGGAGCGAGCGCTACGCGCATCTCCGGACGGGATGTACGTGCGCAACAATGCGGGCACGTTCATATCGGAGAGCGAAGCGAAAGAGGCATTGGAAACGATCCAGCGCCTGGATGGCCAAAAGACAGGAGCGGAAAAAAATGCCGCCTAAGCAGAGGCCTACCATCCTTACGATGTGAGCGATCACAGGGAGAGGGAGCGTGAGCGAAGGGGGCGATACATCGCTGGTCGGAATACTGCCGCTTCTCGCAGCAGGGTTTATTTTCAATAACATTTACTATGCAACGAAATTTCGGCTGTCCAAAGCTGACGGTCAGCGTTTGTTCTTTTCATGCGTAATCACGGGCTTCGTAATTGGAGTCATCGCATTCTTGGCGTGCTTCGCCGTCCGCACATTGATCCCACCCCATTCTTTTCTTCGAAGTACCTTGGACTGGATGCACAAATCGGTCCCAGTACCCTACGGACTGACGTTCATTGCCACAATGTTGTTAGCCTACATGCTTGGTCACGCTGGCAATGTAGTGCTTTGGTTACGCAAACGTCGAAAAGCACCAAAAGACAAGCGTCGGGTTAGCGTTTGGGTGTACTGGCGCACAATGCCCGAATACATCACAGCAATGGATGATCTTTTTAGACGGGCGCTTACAGAAGATGCGCTCGTACTGATATGCCTTAAGTCGCGAAAGGTCTACTGCGGCTTGATCACTGAAACGAGGGGTGATCACGACTCTGCAATCGCACATGTTCAGTTTCTCCCCTCTTTTTCCATCACGCGGGACAAAGACACTCTTCTATTCGATTGGAATACGAAAACCGAATACAGAGCCTATAGCCTTAAACGAGCTTCGGAACGTCGAAAATCGCTCGATGCAGTAATTACCAAGATAAAAGAGCTCATCAATGCCGCGCAGAACTTAGCAGCAGTCAGCCAGCCACCATTGGCAAACCACTATCGTGACTTAGTTGCCCCACTTCAGCAGCAACTTGCAGCTCAAGAGCAAGAACACGCAAGCTTGAGCAAAGTCCTTAGTAGCTATAGTCACAGCGGAGAAATTAGCATCAGCGAATGGGTCAAGGTCATTCCGGTCACTGAGATCGAGTCCGTATCCATTTACATGGATGATGATCACGCGAAGTGGTTCGATCATGGAATTGGAACAACGCCAAATTCTTCCGCCGCTCCACCACAAATGCACGCCGGATAGAGACTGGTTATGCGAGGTGACATATTGGGCCGAAAGATAGTTTGACCTCAGCCACTCGCACATTCTCCTTTTGTATGTGGCAATGCGGACACCTCGCAGAAGTGTTCGCTAACAGTCAGGTAGTAAACGCCGAAGAAACTAAATGCAAGTAAAATAAGTACGCCAATTCTTTTCCATGTTTTATTTTCAATTGGAAAAACGTCTCTCGGATAGTAGGTCAAGTAGCAAAGACCATAAATAATTGCATTCGTTACCAGCATGATGAAGACAACCCATAAAGTGCCGCGGATGGCTCTTGTGTGGTCAGGCTCTCTAAAGCTAAGAACCATCAATGCCATGATCACCCCGATAACAACGGACGCGGCTGTAAATGCTACAGAGCCGATGCTGCCAGATAAGAAGCGAACGAAATTCGCCATGCGCCAATAGAATCGATTCTCTACGCTAAGTACTTGGAGTGCGACGGCAAGGGGGAGTACCACAAGCGCAACCCCGAACGAGACTTTAAGAAGGGAAACGTTCCAGATTCCTTGGATGATGTTGAGCGCAACATCTTTCCACTTTTCGGAATCATGGGGAATTAGGAATCCAGCAACGAGCGCCAACATTAACGGGCTGAATGCCTCAGTGACGCACCTATCTACCGCACCACGAACGCTCAGTCTTCCAAGTATCCATCCGTTACTTTCAGACTGCTTGGTCATAGAATCCCCCGTCAGATGTTGCGCCTCTAAAACTGGCGAGCCAAACTGAATTCAATCACTTTATTGATGATGGCGCGACAGAAAGCGTCACGTTTGACTGGGTTAATGATGTACTCGCTCAAAAGCGACAGATCTTCCTTAATTACAGGCGTGCACACTTCTATCGCTAGGTAGTGCGTGCGCTGGTGACGGCGCTGGTGCGATCAAGCGGACCCACGCCTGGTGTCCGACGTGTTACGCCGAGGCGCGTGCCGGCGTGGTAACAATCTGCACGCCTTTAATATTTTCCTCATCTCACCTTCACCTGGCCATTCATCAGCGGCTGTCGTGGACGAATAGTTAGACTCAATCGCGCCACTTAATAATAATTTAACACTACCTCACCCGCCGCCTCACGGTGGCGGTGAGTACCTTCGCGGGAATTGCCTAAC
>NZ_DATHMR010000021.1:0-17857 GCF_035486915.1 Dyella sp.
AAAGCGGCAACAACGCAGCGGTTTCCGGCTGATAGGCGAACATGCGCACCACGCTGGCGAGCGAGAACTCCGTCAACGGACGTTCGACGGTTTCGTATGTTTCAGGATCGCGGAAGCTCACCGTATGCGGATTGGCGCGCAATGCGTCACGCAACTGATACAGCGTTTGCATCGAATCGCCAAAGCGTTGCTTGCAGGCGGCGACGGCCGCGCAGTTGGCGAAATTTTTCTTCAGTGCATCGTCCAGATTGGCGGCGAAGTCTTCACCCAGCACGAGCTGGTTGGGCACCACCGAATCGAGTACCACACTGCGAACGCCACCGGAATAACGCATCAGATATTGCTGCGCCATGCGTGTGCCGTACGAAACGCCGACCAGATCGAATAACGGCGAACCCAGCGCCTTGCGCACATCTTCCAAATCTTGCGCCGCAATCGTAGTGGTGTAGAAGCGCGGATCGGCCTTCTTCTCCACCTCCGCCAGACACGAAGCGACTTCGGTGCGCACCTTGTTCAGATCCAGCGTCATGCTGGTTTCGTTCGCGGCATCTTCGGTTTTCTTGCAGCTCAACGGATTGGAGCTGCCGGTGCCGCGCTGATCCAGCAGCACGACATCGTGGTGCTTGCGCACTTCCGCAAAGGCCTGCGATTCGACCACCCACGACTCGGTCGCCGCTTCGCCCGGACCACCCGCAAGCAGCACGACCATATCCGGCTCGGGCACCTGCGCGTCACTGCGCGCAATAGCCAGTTTCAATCCGATGTGGCGGCTATGCGGATCGTCGCGATTTTCCGGCACGTCGAAGGTCGTACACCACGCTTGCGCGGTGGCACCGCTGCCTTGACGCCCCAGTTCGCACGGCTTGAACGTGAGCGAGCCACGTTGCCATGTGCGCGGGACCTGCGACGGTTCCTTGGTGTCGAGCGCCGTGGCGATAGGCTCGGCATCGTTGCTTGTCGTGCTGGCGGGCGCAGTCTCCCGCCAATGCTGATAAGCCACGATGCCCAGCACCACCACAGCGGCACCGATGCGAAACATTGTTCGTGCCTGCATGGCCATGTATCCGTCACTCCTCTCCGGGTACGAAGATCATTTCGATCGGCATCCCGAATAGACGCGCGATCTTGAAAGCCAACGGCAGACTCGGATCGTATTTGCCGGTCTCGATGGCGTTGATGGTTTGTCGCGATACATCCAGTTTTTGCGCGAGATCGGCCTGCGACCAGCCATGCTCGCCGCGTAGATCGCGTACTAGGTTGTTCATGACGCGAACGGCCTTTCCGTGACCCTCGCGTACGGTGCGGGCTTAATCATGGACTTGCCTGCGACGCTGCCAACGCGTGATGCCGCTGATCAGGCCCATCCCAAGAAATCCGGCACCTGCACCGCACAGGAAACCCTCGCTCATATCGTCGAGCGAATGGCGGGAGAACCATGCCGTGGCGAGCCCTATACATCCGCCAAGCAGAAACCAGACGTAACGAGGTACGGCCGCATCATCGTCGCAAGCAGCGTCCGCTCCATAGCGGCGCGACACCCACCAGCGTGTAATGCCATAGCAAATGACGGTGACCGGAAACACCCAGATGAGCACTGTGCCGTCCAGCTTGAGGATGCCTGCGGCGCTGAGGAAGCCAGCGATCAGGCTTAGCGTGCCCAACACGGCGGTTGCCACCCCCAGCCCCACCAAATGCATGCGCTGTTCGAGCTCGTCGCTGTCGCGGATGCGACGGAACATGAGGCTGATCACGTAGAGCATCGGCACCACCGGAGCGAGCGCCAGACAGACCTTCAAGGGGACGCTCGTCGTCGTTCGCACCAGCGGCCATGCCAGCAGCATGAAGGCGGTGTAGAGCGCCATCGCCACCATGGCCCTGCGTGTGTATTGCTTCTCAGAGAGACGAGACATGGCGCACCTCAGGCCTTACCGGCGCGGTGATTTGCGGATGCCTTAGTGCGCCGATTGTCTGGATTAGCGCGTCACCCTCTCGTATCGCAGCACAGCTCCTCATAAACGTTCCCCACCATGTCAAGTCTGCTTGACATAAGCGTAGGGGCGCCGATCGAGCATGTCAAGCAAACTTGACAAAAGGATGGTCCGAATCGCGCTCTTGGACCCATCGCGTCACTTTTGGACGGGACGATTCCTCGATTTGTACACGCCGTTCACACTTTTCCTTGACGGAAAGCCAACTTTTTTCGCTAAAACGTGTAGGCCTTGTGAGGATTTTGATAGAGAATCCTGGAAAGTGTGACTTCCATCACTCTTTGGCCCGATTGTTGCTCAAACGTTCGTGCAAGGCGGTGAGCCGGCCCGTGAGGGGGCCGGCCCGCCAAGCCTAAAGCAAGCGACTTACCGAACCGCTGCATCCATACACACACGCTACTCAAGGGAAAACGCAATGAAAAAGACCATTCTCACCGCTGCCCTGCTGACGGCCTTTGGCGTTGCCGCCATCGCTTCACAGGGTGCCATCGCGGCAACTCTGCCTAACCCGGTCAGCAACTCCGGCCCGGACGGCACCATCACCATCACCGGCACCGTGATCGCCCAGACCTGCCTCGTCGACGGCAACGCCGCCGGCACCTCGGACGCCAAGACTGTCACGCTGGCGGACGTGCTGACCTCGGACTTCAGCGCCGTGGGCAGCGTTGCCGCCCCGAAACCGTTCAGTATCGCCATCTCCGGCTGCAACGCCGCGCTGTCCTCGGTGCAGGCCTTCTTCACCGGCGCCAACATCGATACGACCACCGGCAACCTGACAAACACCGCTGCCAGCGGCTCCAACGTTGAAGTGCAGCTGCTCAACGCTTCGGGCGTGGCCATGTCGTTGAAGGGTGCTAACGCGACCGCGCAGAACTCGCAGTCAGTCAACCTCACCGCCGGCGCCGCCACGCTGAACTACTCGGCTCAGTACATCGCCACTGCGGCAGCAACGTCGGCGGGCGGCGTAAACACCGCCGTCAACTTCACGCTGATCTATCAGTAATAGATACCGCCGCGACCGTCCTGCGGCCGGCCATCCGGCCGCAGCGAGGTCGCCCCACTTACCAGTCGATGGGGTCCCTTCGATGAAAAGCCTAGTCTGCGCTGCGCGCGCGGCATTGCTGGTTGTTTGCCTGTGGGCCGGTGCCTCGCAGGCCGCCGTCGTGATCGGCGGCACGCGCGTGGTCTTTCCTGCCAAAGACGGCGAAGTGACGCTGCGCTTGTCCAATCAGGGCAACAGCCCGGCGCTGGTCGAAGCCTGGATCGATGACGGCAATGCAACGTCTACACCGGACAAGGTGAACACGCCTTTCCTGATCACGCCGCCGCTGTTCCGTATCGAAGCCAACAAGGACCAGAGTCTGCGCATCATCGCCACGGCGGCCAATCTGCCGACCGATCGCGAGTCATTGTTCTGGCTCAACGTGCTGGAAATTCCGCCGAAGCCGAACGGCCAGCAATTCGTCGGCAAGAATACGTTGCAGTTTGCGATTCGCTCGCGCCTGAAATTGTTCTATCGCCCGGCCGAGATCAGCGACGACTCGCTGAAGGCGCCGAGCCATCTGACGTGGAAAACCGTTTCCGATACGAACGGTGTCGCGCTGGAAGTAAGTAACCCGACGCCGTTCTACATCACCATCAGTCGCGCATCCGTCACCGCCAGCGGTACGCCCTATGACGTCGCCAGCGGCATGGTCGCGCCACGCGCCTCGGTGCGCCTGGCGGTCAAGGGTCTGGCGCAATCGCCGGCAGCGGGTAGCGCTGTGGCATTCACCACCATCAACGACTTCGGCGCAGCCAACACGTTCACGGGTGCCATCGCCCCATGACGTCACGGCGCGCCGCCGACTGCATGCAGCGCACAGCGGCGCATCGCCGGCTGCTGCTGTGTGTCGCCTTGACGGCGGTGTTGGGCAGTTGGGCGGCCAGCGCCGTTGCATCGCCGGCAGCGGCGACCGCCGACCCCGCGGCAGCGTCAAACGGCGCCGATGCAAGCGCCAGCGGCTCGTACGCCGACTTCGATCGCACCTTGCTCGCCGGCGCCGGACAGAACACGGCCGACTTGTCGCGTTTCGAGCACGGCAGTCCCGTGCTGCCGGGCACCTACAACGCGGACGTCTATCTCAATAACACCTGGATGGCGCGTACTGATGTGCGCTTTGCCACGACGGGACCCAACACCCTGGCAACGGCATGCGTGGACGAGAAGCTGCTCAATCTGCTGCGCATTCGTCCGACGAAATTGTCCGATGATGTGCAGGCGCAGCTGAAAAACCCGGCCGCGTGCGTGAGCATCGGCAGTGTGGTTCCAGGTGCCAGCATGTCGTTCGACATGGGCGCGTTGCGTCTGGATACGAGCGTGCCGCAGGCCTATCTGGGACAGATGCCGCGCGGCTACGTGAGCCCTGAAAATTGGGATCAGGGCGTCACGGCAGGCATGTTGAACTACAACTTCAACGGCTATCGCAACACGACACAGGGACAGACGCAGACCAGCGCTTATCTGGGTCTGGACGCCGGTTTTAACCTGGCCGGCTGGCATTTCCGCGACAACATGACGCTGGACTGGCAATCGGCCGCGGGTAACGCACCGGCGCAGCACAAGTGGCAGACCATTCAGGCGTATGTACAGCGCGATCTGGCACGCCTGCGCGCGCAGCTAACGATTGGCGACAGCTTCACCGATGGCCAGGTCTTCGATAGCTACGGCATTCGCGGCGTGCAGTTGGCAACCGACGACCGCATGCTGCCGCAGTCGTTGCAAGGCTATGCGCCCGTCGTGCAGGGTGTGGCACAAACCAACGCACGCATCACCGTGCGTCAGAATGGCATTCAGATCTACCAGACAACGGTCGCGCCCGGTCCGTTCACCATCAACGATCTGTATCCGACCGGTTATGGTGGCGATCTGGAAGTCACCATTACCGAGGCTGACGGCCGCACCAATACGTTTTCCGTGCCGTACGCATCGGTGGCGCAGTTGCTGCGTCCGGGTGTGACGCGTTTCGATGTCGCCCTCGGCCAGCTGCGCGATGTGACGATCACGCACGAGCCCAATGTGGTGCAAGCCACGGCACAGCGTGGTTTCAACAATACATTTACCGGTTACGCGGGCATTGTAGGGTCGCAGGATTATGCTGCCGTACTGGCCGGCACGGCGATCAACACGCCGCTCGGTGCGGTTGCAGTTGACCTCACCCAAGCGCACGCCATCATTCCCGACGAACCGGCACAGAACGGCCAGAGCTTGCGCGTGACGTATAGCAAGGTCATTCCGGAAACGCAGACCTCCTTCAGCGTCGCGGCCGACCGTTATTCGACGGGTGGATTTCTCAGCCTGACCCAGGCTGCGACGGCGCGCGATCTTGTTAGCCGCGGACTCCCGGCGTTTCAGGCACCCGCTGTCACCGTCCCAACGATAGACGGCGTGCCGGAACAAAGCGCGCTGACGCCCGCACAGCAGGCGATCCTCGCCGGCACGGCATTCACCACCAATCCGATTCTGACGAGCACGGGTCTGCTGCGTCAGCGCAACAGCTTTACGCTTACGCTCAATCAGCGCCTTGGGCAGAGCGGCGGTTCGCTGTACGCCAATGTCACGGCGAACGATTATTGGAACCGCACGACGTCCGATACGCAATTCCAGGTGGGTTACAGCAATACCTTCCATCGCATCACTTACAACGTGTCGGCAACACGCACGCTCGATACCCTTGGCCGCTACGAAAACCAATACTTTCTGAGCTTCAGCCTCCCGCTGGGCGATACGCGACATGCGCCTGTGCTCACGTTCAATACCACCCATGGCGATGGCACCGAGCAAGAGCAAGCCATGGTCAATGGCACACTCGGTGCGGACAATCAGTTCATCTACGGCGCCAGCGCCTCGCACAGCGGCAACGATGTCGGCAACGCCGGCACGGTGAATGCTGGCTACAACGGTTCCTATGCACAGGTCGATGCCAGCTACGGTCACGGCGATAATTACTCGCAAGCGTCGTTGAGTGCCAGCGGTTCGATCGTGGCGCACGCCGGCGGCATCACATTCGGACAGCCGACGAGCGATACCATCGCCATCGTGTACGCGCCGGGCGCGGCGGGTGCGAAACTCGAAAGCGCCATCGGCGTCCATCTCAATAGCGCCGGTTACGCGGTAGTGCCGTATTTGATGCCGTATAACCTCGATTCCATCCAGATCGACCCGAAAGGACTGCCGTTGGACGTGCAGTTCGACAACACCAGTGTGCAGGTCGCGCCGTACGCGGGCGCGGTGCTCATGGTGACGTTCAAGACCGAAAACGGCCGGCCGCTTATCGCCAGGGCACGCCTGCCAGACGGTCAGCCGATTCCGTTCGGCGCCGAGGTGTTCAATGCGAAGGGTGTGTCGCTTGGCGTGGTGGGTCAGGCCGGTCAGATGCTGGTGCGTGGCGTGGATGAATCCGGCTCGCTGACCGCACGCTGGCACGACGATCAAGGCGCTTCGCATAGCTGCTCGTTCGGGTACCGTGTGCCGCAAAAGACGAAGGGCAAGCAGGACAAGAGCTATCAGGTAATCGACGCGACATGCGTACCTGCCGACGCGCAGGCCATGGTCGACAGGAGCGGCACATGACGACCCAGCGCCACGCGACGATCTCGCGGCCTTTGTACATTCTGCTTTGCCTGCTGGCGATCATCGTTTCGATGTGCGTCACACAACGCGCACATGCACAGACATCGCTGCCTTGCACCGCGACGCCAGCATCCGGCTCCTTCAATCTGGGTACGGTTTTTCTGCCTGCCAATACGTCGACGGGGATGCTGCTTGGCAACCCACAGCAAGTCACCATTACCTTCAATTGCGCGGTCACCAACTCGCAGTCGGGTGCTACGGCTGGATCATGCGTGACCGACAACGCCGCCAATCTGCCTAAATACAATGCGCCATTCCTCAACATCATTGTGAGCGGATTTTGCAGAACTGCGTCGGGCACGGTGCTGTGGGCACTTCCCACCGATACGGGATGCGGACAATGCCAGCAGAATCATTTGAACGACATCGAGCTGCAGTCAATCATACAAGGTGCACCAACATCGGTATCGGGTGGGTTGCTCTACCCAACCAGCATCAGCGGCATTTCGCTGTTGCTCACACAGGTAGGGGGCACGCTGAGCAATGGCGGCACCCTTGCCCAGGCGACTTTCTCAAATCCGAGCGTAACCGCCACGTTCACCGCGCAGCTTGAAGTCACCGGCACAGTGACGCCAGGTACGGGGACTTCGATCAATCTGCTGACGTTCGAGAACGTGACATTAGGTACCACGATCAGCAGCAGCAGTTACGGCTCGCTGACCTCAGGCACTTTCACGGTGGCATCGCCTGCATGCACGGTTAGCGCCGGCTCGGTCAACATGACTGTGAAACTGCCGGACATTTTCGCCAATGCACTCACTGCCGCAGGTTCAACGGCGGGCAAGACAGGCTTCAACATCAATCTCAACTGCCAATTCGGTACGACGTCGCCAGCGCTCGCTGTGACGATGACGACAGCGAACGCTCAGTCCGGTGTGAACGGCGTCGTGGCACCATCGACTGGCGGCGCGAGCAACGTCGGTGTGCAGCTGCTCAACGGCAGCAGCACACCGATTGTGTTCAATCAGGCACAGGTACAAACCAATGTGGCGAATGGCGCGGTGGCCATTCCGTATTTTGCGCAGTATTACGCGACAGGTACGCCAATCGGCGCTGGCAACGTCACCGCCACAGTGACGTTCAATCTGACCTATCCGTAAAGTGTGCGCCGCGATCGCGCGGCGCATACCGGCTATTCCGCATACGGGTTATTCGTAGACCTGCGTGAGCAGAACGGGATTCGGAGCCTCGGCGCTGCTTGCACGCACATAGCCATCGAAATACTTGAGCACCGGATCGGCCTCGGCATCCGTCAGATGCGTCACGGTGAGTGAATAGCGTCGTGCCGCGGCAACATCCGCCGTGGAGACGCTGGCGCTTCCTGTGCAAGCATAGGAATGCTTGGGACTCTGTGCGGAGAATGCGCCGTCGATCACTGCCGCGGCATTCGTTGCGTTTATTGCGCAGGTGGGTTCCAGCACAGCGCCTATGAAAGTGATGGTTCCACCTTCTGCTTCGACCGCGCGACTACCCGCCGCTTTCACCGCTGCGGAGCCGGGTACAGCCCCAAACAAACACACTGCCAAGACCAACCACCGTCGACCACGCATATCGCCGCCCTCCATAGACGCCCACCACTGCGTGGGTGTCTGAAGGCCACATCGGCCGCTTCGCTCATCACCTTGATAGCGTCGGCCGGGGTCATCGCTGGAAGTGTGAAGTGCATCACATAAGTTGACGTGATGGCCGCGTCAAAAAGTCTGCACATTGTTGAAAAAATGACTCTTGTTTCCGAGATTCCTTATTTTGGACAATAAGTTACCGTGACCGCGCTGTTCTTCGGCAGAACAGATGCGATCTCCAGTCCTTCATCGGAGAACCAAGACCCGGGCGACCAGGGGGCGAAGGTCGCAAGGGCGGTGTCTATGAAGCAAGCGATGCCGTGACGGCATCACGTGGTCCAGAACTCCTGCATGTCGGCTACGTCCGACTTATCGGCAAGAATTTGGCGCGCTTGAGTACGGCTTCGATATCAACGTGAGGAAATGTATTTCTCGCGACGGATTTGCGGCACGGGTAAACCGAAGTCCTTAAGCGTGTTGAACGCGGCGTCAACCATGTTGGGATTGCCGCACAGATAAGCGATATCCCTGTCAGACGCCGGCACCAGCTCGGCCAGCACGCTTTGCACGTGACCATTGCGATCGCCGGGGCGCGGCACGGCACGCGGTTGGCGGCTGAGGCAGCCGTGGAACGTGAAGCCCGGATGTGTCTGCGCGAAAACTTCGAATTCCTCGCCGTACAGCAATTCGGTTTCGTTGCGCGCACCGTAAAGCAGCACCACTTCGCGATTGCCGTGTGCCAATAGCTTCTTGAAGAGCGGCAGCATGGCGCGATACGGCGTCACGCCCGTACCCGTTGCCAGCAGCAAATAACGCGGATGCGTGTCGGTGTCCTGCAAGCAGAAGCGACCGTACGGACCACTTGCTTCGATCGTGCCGCCGACGACCAGCTCGCTCAGCAACTTCGTGGCCGCGCCGCCGTCGACGTAGCTCACTGCAATTTCGATCTGCTGCACCGGCGAAGTGCCATCGCCCACGCTGGCCACCGAATAGCTGCGCTTGGTCGCGGTGCCATCGTCGTAGTGGAAGTGGATCTGCAGGAACTGGCCCGGGACGAACGCCAGGGGCTGTCCGTCCACGCGTTCGAAAACCAGATGCCGGACGGAAGGTGCCAGCATGCGGCTGTCGGCGAGGCGGAGGGTGAAATGTTCGGCCATGCAAGGGTTGCTCTGATCAAAACTGCGCGGGAAACGGTGAGTGCGCCCGGATGAACCGGCTCGCAGGACAAGGCCCGCTATAATAAGGGTCCCGGATACTCTGATCTATTCTGCGCAGGCGGTTTGATCTCCAGAAGGCCTGCGGGATGGCCGAGGACCCTCTGGAGATCACCCCCTCACCACGCCCCACGCTTGGGTTGGCCGCGTCTGCCCGCATCTGTGCGGGTGCGATGGGGAACAGACCGCTGGTCTGCTCCTGCCACCACCCTTGCCGACGGCACCGCTCCTGCCGTGTGCGCAGAACCGATCCGAGCATCCCTTCACTGATGGTGCAGCTCATGTCCTCAACTCCCGCGCTTGTCGTCGACAATTTGCGCAAAACGTATGGAAACGGCGTCGAAGCGCTCAAAGGCATCAGCCTGACGGTGCAGCCCGGCGATTTCTTCGCCTTGCTGGGCCCCAATGGCGCAGGCAAATCGACGCTGATCGGCATTCTCTCCTCGCTGGTGAATTCCACCTCGGGCGATGCGGAGGTCTTTGGCGTATCGGTCAACAAACGCCGCAACGAGGCGATGAAGCTCATTGGCCTGGTGCCGCAGGAACTGAACTTCAATCAGTTCGAGAAGCCGTTCGACATCTGCGTGAACGAGGCCGGCTTCTACGGCATCCCGCGCAAGATCGCTGCCGAGCGCGCGGAGAAGTACCTCAACGAGCTGCGCTTGTGGGACAAGGCACAGCATCAGGCGCGCATGTTGTCCGGCGGCATGAAGCGCCGACTGATGATCGCTCGCGCAATGATGAACGAACCGCGCTTGCTGATTCTGGACGAACCCACTGCCGGCGTGGACATCGAGATCCGCCGTTCGATGTGGCAATTCATCAGCGGCATCAATGCCGCGGGCACTACGGTGATTCTCACCACGCATTATCTGGAAGAAGCCGAGCAGCTGTGCCGCAACATTGCGATCATCGACCACGGCAACATCGTCGAAAACACCACGATGAAGCGTCTGCTTTCCAAGCTCGACGTGGAAACCTTCGTGCTCGACGTGGACAGCGCGCCGTCACAACTGCCCGCCGTGCAAGGCATGACGCTACGCCGCATGGACGAGCACACCATCGAAGCCGAAATGCCGCGTACGCAGGCGCTCAATACGCTGTTCGAAGTGTTCAGCACAAGCGGCATCAGCGTCACGTCGATGCGTAACAAAACCAATCGCCTGGAAGAACTGTTCGTGCGACTCGTCGAACATGGCCGCCAAGAGCCGAGCAAGGAGAAAGTGGCGTGAGCAACATGTCCGGCAATCTCGTCGCGCTGCACACCATCGTGCGTCGCGAAATCGTGCGAATTATGCGTATCTGGACGCAGACGCTGATTCCACCTGCAATCACCATGACGCTGTACTTCGTCATCTTCGGCAAGCTTATCGGCAGCCGCATCGGCACGATCCAGGGTGGTTTCACCTACATGCAATACATCGTGCCGGGGCTGGCGATGATGAGCATCATCACTAACAGCTACGGCAACATTTCCAGTTCGTTCTTCGGCGCCAAGTTTCAGCGGTCGGTCGAAGAGATGTTGGTTTCGCCGATGTCCAACTGGGTGATCCTGCTTGGTTACGTAACGGGCGCTGTCGCACGTGGACTGGTTGTTGGCCTGCTAGTGCTGCTGATTGCCCTGGGCTTCACATCCCTGCACATCCAGCATCCGTTCATCACATTGCTGTCGGTGCTGCTTGGGGCGACGATCTTTTCGCTGGCCGGTTTCGTCAACGCGATTTATGCGAAAAAATTCGACGACATCGCGCTTGTTCCGACCTTCGTGCTGACGCCGCTTACGTATCTGGGCGGCGTGTTCTATTCGGTGACTATGCTCGGCGAACCATGGCAGGCGATTTCGCGAGTCAACCCGATTCTTTACATGGTCAACGCGTTTCGCTACGGCGTGCTGGGCATCAGCGACGTACCGGTCGGCGTTGCGTTCGCCGTGATGCTGGCGTTCGTGGTTGTATTGTCGTGGCTGGCGCTAAATTTGCTACACCGCGGCGTGGGTTTGCGTTCGTAACGAAACGGCTTACCACTTATGCGCGTCAACAAGTACATCAGCGAAGCCGGTCTGTGCTCTCGCCGTGAAGCGGACGAGTGGTTGCTGGCCGGGCGCGTCACCATCAATGGCGAGGTCGTTACCACCGGCGCCAAGGCGCTGGACGGTGACGAAGTGCGTGTGGATGGCGAGATCGTCAGAGCACGCATTCTCGCCAGTACGCCAGGGGCCAAGCGCGCGGTCTACATCGCGCTCAACAAACCCGTCGGCATCACCTGCACAACGGATCAGGATGTAGACGGCAATATCATCGACTTCGTCGATCACCAAGAACGCATCTTCCCCATCGGAAGGCTCGACAAGGATTCCGAAGGGCTTATCCTGCTGACCAGCAACGGCGATATCGTCAACGAAATTCTGCGCGCGGAAAACCATCACGAGAAGGAATATCTCGTGGCGGTGAACAAGCCCGTGACGGATGAGTTTCTCAAAGGTATGGCACGCGGTGTGCGCATTCGTGGCCAGCTGACCGAGCCGTGCCGAACGCGCAGGATCGCCAAATTCGGCTTCGCCATCGTGCTGACGCAAGGTCTCAATCGGCAAATCCGCTTGATGGCGGCTGAGTTCGGTTATCGGGTCACGCAGCTTCGCCGCGTACGCATCATCAACGTGAAACTTGGCCGCCTCAAGCCCGGGCAGTGGCGCAACCTCACCGACGCCGAATTGAAAAGCCTGCTACCCAACCGCACGCAGTGGTGAATCACGCCACTGCGTTTCGTTAGCGGCGCTTAGTGTCGCTTGCGCAATGGCACGTCTCTCAGCATCCATGCGAACGCAAACGCGAGCACGATCACGCACGCGGCCACCATGTAGACAAAGTGCAGCGCGCCACCGAATGCGTTGAGGTAAATGCCGCGCAGTGCGTCGGGCAATTGATGCACACCTTGCGGCCCCATCGAATGCGGCAACACGGCATCGTGGGGAAGCGTATCGGCCAGCTTCGTATGCAGCTGATTGGTGAACAGCGCACCGAAAGCCGCCACGCCAATCGAACCGCCGATAGAACGGAACAACGTGGCGCCCGATGTCGCCACACCGATGTACTTGAAATCCACCGCATTCTGCACGGCAAGAATCAGCACCTGCATCACCATGCCAAGCCCCATGCCGAGCAAACAGATATACATGTAAAGCAGCCAGACCGACGTGTCGTTGTTGAGCGTTGCAAGCAATCCCATCGCCACGCACGCGAGCAGCGTACCGACAATCGGGAAGACGCGATAACGGCCAATTTTGCTGATCATTCGCCCGCTCACGATCGAGGTGAGCATCAGTCCACACATCATCGGCAACAGCTGCATGCCGGCTTCCGACGGTGTCGAGTTTTTCACGACCTGCAGATAAAGCGGCAGGAACGTCATGCCGCCGAACAGCGATGTGCCGATGATGAAGCCGATCAAGCAACACAACAGGAAGGTGCGTTCTTTAAACAGATGCAGTGGAATGATCGGCTCGAATGCATGGCGTTCTTCATAGATAAAACCGCCCAGCGCAATGAGACCGAATATCAGCGTGAACCATAGCTGCCCCGAATCCCACGGTAGAATCACGCCGCCTTGCGTCGTAAACAGAATGATGCACGTCAGCCCCGTCGCAAGAAAACCGGCGCCCATGTAATCAATCTCATGCTTTACATGTGCGCTGTGCGGTTTGAATACGGCGCCGATCACCGCAAGCGCCACGAAGCCCAGCGGCAGATTGATGTAGAAAATCCAGCGCCAGGACAGGTGCTCCACAAGGAAGCCGCCAATCAGCGGACCGATCACCGTCGCCAATCCGAACACGCCGCCGAACATACCTTGATAGCGTCCGCGCTCGGCAGGAGGAATTACGTCGCCGATCGCCGCCATTGTCACGACGAGCAGACCGCCACCGCCGAGACCTTGCAGCGCGCGCATCAGAATCAGCTGCGTCATGTTCTGCGCAAGACCACAAAGAATCGAGCCGACGAGGAACAACACGATGGCCGCCTGCAAAACGATCTTTCGGCCGAAGAGATCGCCGAACTTGCCGTAGAGCGGCACGACAATGGTCGACGTCAGCAAGTACGCCGTAACGACCCACGACAGATTCTCCAGCCCGCCCAGCTCACCCACGATGGTGGGCAGCGCGGTGGAGACGATGGTCTGATCCAGCGCGGCCAGCAACATCACCAGCAGCAGCGCCGAAAACAGCAGCCGGATGGGCGGATGCTCGCGCGCCGGCGCCGGCCCGGGCGCAGACGTCTCGCCGCCAGCGGCGACCGGGCTCTCTTCTTCGATAACGGGCAAATCTGCGCTCATGAACAGCCGATTGAAATTAATTAATGACTTGGTTAATATATATTGCACTACTCAGTACAGTCAACGGCCTTGGACATGGTGGCGCGAAACGCCGACAAATCAGCTCGTCGCCCGCCAGGAGGCCGCTCTAAGCGTCCTGTCGAGCCGCGTCGACCCGGTCGTCCCTCAGGCGCCGTAAGCGGACAGGAACAACGCAATCGACTGCTCGACACCGCGCTCGCCCTGTTTGCCAAACAGGGCATCGTGGACACCCCGCTTTCGGCCATCGCACGCGAAGCGGGCGTCACGCCGGCAATGCTGCATTACTACTTCAAGACGCGCGATCAACTACTCGATGTCGTGATCGATGAACGCATTCAACCGCGCCGTATCGCCGTCAGCGAAATGTTCAAGATGGACGAAGGCGACCCCGTCACCGTCATCACGCGACTTGCCGAAAAGATGATGCAAACCGCGACGGAACATCCGTGGTTCCCTTCGTTGTGGATGCGCGAAGTATTCAGCGATAGCGGCGTGCTCAGGCAACGTATCGTCAAGCGTTACGGGAAACTGCATCACCAGGCCGCCATCGACTGCATCGCGCACTGGCAAGCCCAGGGCCGCCTCAATCCGGATATCGAACCTGCGCTGGTGTTCATCTCCATCCTGGGCCTGACGATCATGCCGCTGATTGCCGTGTCGTCCTGGCACACCGATCCGTCACGGCCCAAGCTAGAGCCCTCGGACGTCGCACGGCACGCCGTTGCCATACTCTCGCAAGGCGTCGGGCCAAAACGCTGATCGAGCCGCCACCCCATCTCGACGGTTCGCAAAAGCCCACGAAAAAGAGCCCGACCGCAAAGGCCGGGCTCTTTGTTTTGATAAAAAACGATGCGCCTCCGTGCGCATCACATGCACTTAGAACGTCACGCTCCAGTTGTTCAACGTGCCGTAGTCGCCGTAGTACTCAGGATCGTTGTCGATCACCTTCAGCTTCCACGTACCGTTTGCCTTTTCGCCCGAGGCGTTCACAGTGAACGTCTTGTTGATGTTGCCGTTGTCCTCGTAGTTCGGCCTCTGCAGGATCGCGTAGTCACCGCTCGGCGCGTACAGCACGATCTCCAGATCGCCCGACCAGTTGTGCGTAATGTTCACGTGCACCTGCAGATTGGACGGTGCATTGCCCGACTCGCCCGTCACCGCAATATTGCTGGTGATCGTGGCGTTGTCGTTGATCGTCACCGGTGTGTTGTTGCTGAAAACACCCGAGCCGCCGCCGCTGCTGCTCACAGTTACCGAGTTGCTGGTGCTGTTGGTCGCACCGGTGTTGTCCGTCACCTGCAACGTCACCGTGTACGTACCGGCTGCGGTGTAGGTGTGGCTCGGGCTGGCGGAGGTGGACGTGCTGCCATCGCCGAAGTTCCACGAATAGCCGTCGATGGTGCCGCCGGTATCCGTGGACGTATTGGTGAATGCAACGGCTAGACCGCTCTCGCTATCGGTGAAGCTCGCTACCGGCTTGCCGGTTGCACCCGACGACACCGTGACCGAACCGGTCTTGGTGTTGGTGGCACCGGTGTTGTCCGTCACCTGCAACGTCACCGTGTACGTACCGGCTGCGGTATAGGTGTGGCTCGGGCTGGCGGAGGTGGACGTGCTGCCGTCACCGAAGTTCCACGAATAGGCATCGATGGTGCCGCCTGTATCGGTGGAGGTGTTGGTGAACGCAACGCTCAGACCGCTCACCGAATCGGTGAAGTTCGCAACCGGGCTGCCACCCGAAGAGCCACCTCCATTGGCGAGCGTGGCGAACTGACTGGTGATCACGCTGCCCCAGCCGGTGGTGTAATCCCAACCGGTCGCCGCCGTTTCACCGGAGTTGTTGCCCGATGTAACGTCGTGGAATGCCGCGGCATAATTCGCCGACGACGACTGAGCAACCTTGTAGAACACCGGCGCAGCAAAGCCGAGGCTGGTGCCATCTGCCTGCAGAACACGCGCCCAAACGCTCAAAGCAAGTGGCGCAGCAAGGCTGGTACCGCCGATCTGCTGATTCGCTTCACCGTCCACCGTCACCAACGCACCGCTATCGGGGCTCGCGTTGAAGGCAACATCCGGCACACCGCGGAAGGTCTGATTGGTGATGCCCGAAACACCCTTCTGCCAACTCGGAATCGGCTCAAAGGTGCTCGGACTGCCGCCGGTGGCACCCTCGTTTTCGCTGAGGTTGTTCCACACAGTTTCGCTCGACCATGTCGTGGTGCCGGTGGTGTACAGCTCCGTGCCGCCAACCGCCGTGACGTATTGCGAACTTGCCGGCCAGCTTGGCGTTACGCCGCCATTGCCGCACTCGTCCGCACCCGAATCGCCGGCAGAGACGAAGAACGTCTGACCTTGTGCAACCGCCTGCTTGAAGGTGGTGTCGTTCGATGCCGCCGAACCGTCGGACTGCGAGTCGGTTTCGCATTCGCCCAGCGACACGTCGACCGCCTTGATGATGTTGTCCGACACGACTTGCGCGTAGTCGGTTTGCAGATCCGAATCGTCCAGCGATGCTGCAACGTAGAAGTAATACTGCGTCACGCCGGTGAACGCGATGATGTCCTGACTATCCAAGTCCCATTCGCCATCGCCGCTGGTATCGCTGCCGGAAGTATTACCCTTCAGCGTGAGCGTGACGCTGGGCAAGCCGGCGGAGGAGAGGTAAGACTTCACGTCGCTCTCGACGTTGGTCATCGAACCTTCCGACACCGAACCGATCGGCACCGACGTCACTTTCGCCAGACTGCTTGCCCCGTAAATCACCGGGAAATCGGTCGGGTTGTGACCGACAGCGGTGCCGCTGGCATTCGGCTTGGTGGCATTCATATGCGCCACGATCGGATCGGCATAACGCGCAAACACATGCGAGGTATGCACGTTCTGTACACCCAACACGGCATGCACGATGCCCTGCAAGTTGGCGGGGATCTTCACATCGCTGTTGTTGGCGTAAGCATCGCGGCCGTCATGCGTCTTCACATGCACGAACGAGGTGTTGAATGCGGCCTGTGCCGTATCGGCATGACCATCCGCCTGCACGTAGGCGTTGTTGGCGCCGATCTGCACGTTCGAGAAACCGGCCTTGGTCAGATAGGCGGCGACTTGCTGCGCCTGATCTGCTGTCGGCGCGTATTGCGCGTTGAACTGGGCAGAGGTCAACGGCTTGAAACCCGGCTTTGCAAGGTAGTTGTCCAGCTGTTGCTCGTTGCGCAGCTTCAATGTGAGAACCACATGCAGCGGCTGTGCAAACGCCAGCGGACCGACGACCTGATCGCCCTGACGCAACGACACAGCCGGGTGGATGGACACCAATGCTGTACTTGTTGCACTCGGGACGGCGATGCTGTCCGCAACCGGTTGCGCCATGGCGCCCACGGAACCGAGCATGGATATGCTCAGCGCGGCAATCAGCGTTTTGATGCGTAGATGACTACTCGGCATTTCTAACTCCCCAGGAATTTGGAGACAAAGCGACCTCTCTGAGGTCGCAAGTACCCCATAACAGTTATGTCGCGTTTGGACGCGACGGCTCGTGTTTCGCTAGATGCCTAACGATTCCTCGAGTCTCGGCATGCTGCTGCTCCCCCTGCACTCCCAATGCAGACAGTGCCGACCCATCACTCGAACGACGCGTACCCCTAACTTGCAAAGCGTCATCGCGGAATCATTCGCCGCGTGCTCCATGCAGCGAATACTTACGAAAGTATCTTTCGAATAATCCTGCGTCAAGCCGACGCGATAGAACCAATGCGACGAAACTAAGCACAAATTCTTCTTCGCATCGTGCGCACAAATGTCGTCGACGCTTTCACAAAAATTAATGCACTACGTCAGCGCAAAGACAGCCTGATGTTATCGATAGCATGCGTTGCACGCGTTCAATCATCTTCGTGTTCTATTCGTGAAAATGGCTTGCTTTTAGCACTCTTTTCGCGTCTAAGCCGCGTGAACGACGATAAGAGGAAAAAACGAGCGCAACGATGAACAAAACATCATTCACAACACACAATGAGACGCAATCGACAGTGCATCGCAAGGCTCATGCAAGCGAGCGTTTTGAAAGTGTCATCG
>NZ_DATHMR010000022.1:0-10761 GCF_035486915.1 Dyella sp.
GTGGGCGCTGTATTCCAGGTCTACTGTTACAACCGCAGCAGTTACACCGGTCCATGGACTTACACCGTCGGCGCGAATGACAGCGTCTCCGATTACTGGAATGGGAGCGTCTTCAGCGGTGCGATCTATGCACTGGAAGTGCATGGCCCCAATGGCTTCATGCGCCACTATCAAGGGAGTGCCGAGCCCGCATCGGTGATGCCGGAAACGGCGATCACTTACAACGCCAGCGCCGGCACAGTCGAATTGACGATGAGCAACACAGGCACGAGCAGTTGCACGATGACGGTCACCAACGGTTACAACGCTTCCGACGTGCGCACGTACACCGTGCCTGCGAACGGCAGCGTGAGCGATACGTGGAATCTCAGCGGCAGCAATAACTGGTATGACCTCAATGCGACGGTGTCCGGTCTCAGTAGCTGGTCACGGCGTCTTTGCGGGCATATGGAGAATGGTTTGGCGAGCATGACGGAGGGACCGCATACCAACTGAGCTTGCCGATACCTAAGCCCCTCTCCCCTCGGGAGAGGGGTTGGGGTGAGGGTGCGAGTCTTGCGCAAGACTCCAACACTACGCTGCGCCCGCATCCTCATCCGCCCTGCGGGCACCTTCCTCGCTCCTCAGAGCCGAGCACATCCATGTGCTCTCCCCGCGTGCTCCCGAAGGGAGAAGGGATATGCCATTAGCGTTGACGGAAGGTCAGGTGGCCGTGCTCCGCCTCGACCACAATGGTCGCGCCCGGCGCAAAGCGTCCTTCGAGAATTTCCTTCGCCAGCGGATTTTCCAGCTGCTGCTGAATCGCACGCTTGAGCGGACGCGCACCGTAAACCGGATCGAAACCGACGTTACCCAACAGATCCAGCGCCTTGTCGCCAATTTCCAGCTTCAAGTGACGCTCGGCGAGACGCTTTTCCAAATACGCGAGCTGGATCTTGGCGATGGAGCGAATCTGCGTCTTCTGCAGCGGACGGAATACCACCAGCTCATCTAAGCGATTGATGAATTCCGGACGGAAGTGCGCCTGTACCACGCCGAGCACCGATGCCTTCATCTGCAGATAGTCGGCCTCCGAATCGCCAGCCTGTTCCTGGATCAACTGCGAGCCGAGATTCGACGTCATCACGATGACAGTGTTGCGGAAATCCACCGTGCGACCTTGACCATCGGTGAGGCGCCCATCGTCGAGCACTTGCAGCAAAATGTTGAACACATCCGGATGCGCTTTCTCGACTTCGTCCAGCAGGATCACGCTGTAAGGACGACGGCGCACTGCTTCGGTAAGGTAACCGCCCTCTTCGTAACCCACGTAACCTGGAGGCGCGCCGATCAGGCGGCTCACGGAATGCTTCTCCATGAACTCGCTCATGTCGATGCGCACCATTGCATCCTGCGTGTCGAACAGGAATTCGGCGAGCGCTTTGCACAGCTCCGTTTTGCCCACGCCGGTCGGGCCGAGAAACAGGAACGATCCGTAAGGACGATTCGGATCGGATAGCCCCGCACGCGCGCGGCGAATAGCATCGGACACCGCGCGCACCGCTTCGTCCTGACCGACTACGCGCTTGTGCAACGCCGACTCCATGTTTAGCAACTTATCGCGCTCGCCTTCCAGCATCTTGGTGACCGGAATGCCGGTCCAGCGCGATACGACCTCGGCGATTTCCTCCTCGGTCACGCGGTCCTGCACGAGCTTGAATTCCTGCGTCTCGGCCGCCTGTGCCACCGCAAGTTGTTTTTCCAGCGCGGGCAACTTGCCATACTGGATTTCGCTCATCTTCGCGTAATCCTGACGACGCTGCGCCGCTTCGAGTTCAAGCCGCGCCTGCTCGATCTGCTCCTTGACCTTGGTCGCGCCCTGCAGCGCTGCTTTTTCCGATTTCCAGATTTCGTTGAGATCGGAAAATTCGCGTTCGAGCTTGCTGATGTCGGTCTCCAGATCCGCGAGGCGCTTCTTCGATGCCTCGTCTTTTTCCTTCTTCAGCATCTCGCGCTGAATCTTCAACTGGATCAGGCGGCGCTCCAGGCGATCGAGCTCTTCCGGCTTGGAGTCGATTTCCATGCGAATACGCGACGCCGCCTCGTCCATCAGATCGATGGCTTTGTCCGGCAGCTGACGGTCGGTGATGTAGCGATTGGAAAGCGTGGCGGCCGCGACGATGGCCGGATCGGTGATTTCCACGCCGTGGTGCACCGCGTAGCGCTCTTTAAGGCCGCGCAGAATCGCAATCGTATCTTCCACGCTTGGCTCGCCGACGAACACCTTTTGGAAACGGCGCTCCAGCGCAGCATCTTTCTCGATGTATTTGCGATATTCGTCGAGCGTGGTGGCGCCGATGCAATGCAGCTCACCGCGCGCCAGCGCAGGCTTGAGCATGTTGCCCGCATCCATCGCGCCATCCGCTTTGCCTGCGCCGACCATCGTATGCAGTTCGTCGATAAACAGAATGATCTGGCCTTCGTTCTTGGCCAGGTCATTGAGCACGGCTTTGAGGCGCTCTTCGAATTCACCGCGGAATTTGGCGCCGGCGATCAAAGCACCCATGTCCAGCGCCAGCACACGGCGATCGCGCAAGCCTTCGGGCACTTCGCCTTTGACGATGCGCTGCGCGAGACCTTCCACAATCGCGGTCTTGCCTACGCCGGGTTCGCCAATCAGCACGGGATTGTTCTTGGTGCGACGTTGCAGCACCTGAATCGTACGGCGAATTTCTTCATCGCGGCCGATCACCGGATCGAGCTTGCCGCTTTCGGCACGCGCGGTCAGATCGACACAGTATTTTTCCAGCGCCTGACGCTGTTCCTCGGCATTTTCGCTCTGCACTTTTTCGCCGCCACGCAGTTTTTCGATGGCCACCTCAAGATTCTGTTTGGTGGCGCCAGCGGCTTTCAGCGCAGCGCCGAGTTCGCCTTTGTCTTCCAGCGCCGCGAGCACAAAAAGCTCGCTTGCGATGAATTGATCGCCGCGCTGCTGTGCGAGCTTATCGGTGAGATTGAGCAACCGCGTCAGCTCGTTGCCCGCATGGATGTTGCCTTCCTGCCCGCTGACTTTAGGCAGACGATCGAGCAATTCATTCACACGCTGGCGAAAGGCCGGAACGTTGACGTGAGCCTGAGTCAGCAGCGGTCCGGTCGAGCCGCCTTGTTGTTCGAGCAGCGCAGCCATCACGTGCACAGGCTCGAGCATGTTGTTGTCGCGTCCCACGGCCAATGACTGGGCATCGGCAAGCGCTTGCTGGAAACGCGATGTGAGTTTGTCCATTCGCATCGGAGTATCCCCAAAAAAGGTTTGGCGGACACGCCGCCACTGCCCGAAGAGATGCGGACAGGGCGGGTCGATTCAAGCGATGGGTAGGATGCACCCCGCCACGGCTTCAGCCAATAGCAGGGCTTAGCTCTGAGCGAGCCAGATCAGGCTGGCGAAACGGCCGCTGCGGGCGCCTTCGCGGCGATAGGAATAGAAGCGCTCGTCGGTCCGGGTGTCGAATCCACCGCCATGGACGCGGGTGATGCCGGCGGCCATCAGACGCTGTCTTGCCAGCACCGCCAAATCGCATTGCCAATGGCCTGGGCGCGTGGCGACGAACGCGTCGCTTGCAGAAGCGTCTTGTTCGATGAAGGCCTTGCGGACTTCTTCGCCCACTTCGTAGGAAGCCGCTCCAATACAAGGCCCCATCCATGCCATCAATCGCCCTACCGGGCGCTGCATCTGCTCGATGGTCTGCTCGAGCACGCCGGCAGCCAGTCCGCGCCAGCCCGCATGGGCGGCGCCGATCGTGTTGCCATCGTCGGCGCAGAACAGAACGGGCAGACAGTCGGCGGTGAGGATCGCCAGCACCGTGCCGGCCACGCGCGATACCGCGGCGTCCGCCTCGGGTTCTTCCGGGCTTGGCAGCGGCCCTAATTCCGCCGCGACCGTACCGTGCACCTGCCGCAGCCAGCGTGGATCGGAGGGAAGATCCAGCGACTGATGTAGAGCGCTGCGATTGCTGCGCACGGCCTGTTCGTCGTCACCGCTGCGCAAGCCGAGATTGAAGCGCTCGAAGGGTGCCTGCGAGATGCCGGGACCATGACGCGTGGTCACCGCAGCGTGCACACGGCTGGGCGCAGGCCAATCGGGAAAGATCCATGCGTCGTTCATCGGCACCATCGCGGGGTTGATAGTCGTGGGGTCAATGTTCGTCCGGGCCATTGACCGCAAGATCTTCGCGAAGTGCCGCCATCAATGCATTCATATCGGCAGGTCGCGGCGCCTCGAAGCTCAACGATTCACCCGTCACCGGATGCTCGAATGCCAGACGCTCCGCATGCAGCGCCTGCCTGCGGAAACCGCGCAGCGCTGCAACCAGTTCCGGTGTCGCGCGCTTGGGCAATTTGAGTCCGCCGCCGTAGAGGGGATCGCCCACCAGCGGGTGGCCGATATGCGACAGATGGACGCGGATCTGGTGCGTGCGCCCCGTTTCGAGATTGCACTGAACAAGCGTGTGCGCACGGAAGCGCTCGCGCAGACGATAGTGGGTGACGGCGTGCTTGCCGTCTTCTTCGTCGCGCACGGCTTGCCGCAGGCGATCGCCCATATGCCGGCCGATTGGCGCGTCGATGGTGCCGCCAGCGATGATCGTGCCGAGCACGATGGCCTCGTACTGCCGCGCCACCTCATGTTTGGACAGCATCTCGACCAGCGCCGTATGCGTCGCAAGTGTTTTCGCCACCACCATCAGGCCGGAGGTGTCCTTGTCCAGCCGATGCACGATGCCGCCGCGCGGGAGCTCCGCCAGCTTCGGGTCGTGATGCAGCAAGGCGTTAAGCACCGTGCCCGCCGGGTTGCCGGCACCGGGATGCACCACCAGCCCGACCGGTTTGTCGATCACCAGCAGGTGTGGGTCCTCATAAACGATATCCAGCGCGATCGCCTCGGGCGCGCTGGTCACTTCGGTCTCAAGTTCCACCTCCAACTGGACTTTTTCGCCCCCGCGCAGCAGATGGCGCGGGGCGGCCGGCGCGCCGTCCAGGGTCACCGCGCCGGCCTTCACCCAGGCGGTCAGGCGGGAACGGGAGTAGTCCGGGAACATCTCGGCCAATGCCTGGTCGAACCTCCGACCTGCGGCCGACAAGGGGACGATGGCCTCGTGACTGATGGTGGTCATGGTTTATCCCCCGGCTGGAGGCCGGTTTCGGCTATCATCCCTTTTTGCTCAATCATCTGAACCCCTTACTCATGCGCGTAACCAAGCTACCGGTCATCTCAACGCCTGTTTTGAAAGTACTTATCGTGCTCGTCCTGGCGATGACGATGAGCGCCTGCTCATGGTTTCACCGTAAAGGGGATCCGCTCGACACGTTGCCGCTGCCGCAGCTCTACGCCAAGGCACATACGGATCTCATGCATTCCGATTACTCGGCGGCTGAGAAAGCATATCAGCGCCTGATCGCGCGCTTCCCGTCCGGTCCGTTCAACCAGCAGGCCCAGCTGGAACTGGCCTACGCGCAGTACAAGAACAACAAGCCGGATGATGCGTATTCCACGATCAACCGCTTCATCAAGACCAATCCGCTCAATCCGCATGTGGATTATGCCTATTACTTGCGCGGTCTGATCAATTTCGATCGCACGAGCGGCGTTGTCGAGCGCGCATTTGCCGGCGAACGTACCGGCGCGCAGTCGCGCCGCGATCAGGGCTACAACCTGAAGTCGTTCGACGATTTCTCGGAACTGAGCCGTCGCTTCCCGGATAGCGCCTACGCCGCCGACGCACGGCAGCGCATGATCTACCTGCGCAACATCCTGGCGCAGTTCGAAATCAACGTGGCCGATTTCTACCTTCGCAACAAGGCTTACATCGCTGCCGCCGACCGCGCTCAGTACGTGATCGAGCATTATCAGGAAGCGCCACAGGCCGGCGACGCACTGGCCATCATGACGCGTAGCTATCTCGCGCTTGGACAGAAAGATCTGGCCGCACAGACGCGCCAGGTGCTCGCGCTGAACTATCCGGACCATCCGTATCTGAAAGATCCGAGCTGGCCGCATCGTCCGTCGATTCTGCGCCGCATGATTCCGTTCTCGGGTCACTACTAAGCGCCAGTTCGTCACGAAGACAAAAAAGCCGGTGTGCCTTAAGGCCACCGGCTTTTTTCTTGCCTGCTTGAAATGCGCCTGACTACTTCCAGCCGGACGTGATCGGATAACGGCGCTCACGACCGAACGCCCGCGTGGTAACGCGCGGACCTGGCGCCGACTGGCGGCGCTTGAATTCGTTCACCAGCACCAGACGCACAACGCGATGCACGATGTTTTCGTCGAAGCCGGCGGCAATGATTTCCGCTTGCGATTGCTCATCTTCGATAAAGCGCGCAAGGATCGCGTCGAGTTCGTCGTAGGGCGGCAGCGAATCCTGGTCGGTCTGGTTGTCGCGCAACTCCGCCGACGGCGGACGCTCGATCACTGCCGGAGGAATCACCCACGCACCCGCATCGCCGGTTTCGCGCTGCTCTGCCTCGTTGCGCCAGCGGGAAAGACGATACACCTCGGTCTTGTACACGTCCTTGAGCGGCGCGTAGGCCCCGCACATGTCGCCGTATAGCGTGGCGTAACCGACCGCCATCTCGCTCTTGTTGCCCGTCGCGAGCAGGAGTCGACCGTGCTTGTTGGACAAGGCCATCAGCATCACGCCACGCGTGCGCGATTGCAGGTTTTCTTCCGTCGTATCGGGCTTCTTGTCGCCGAACAGCGGCGACAGCGCGGTCATGAAGGATTCGTACGTCGGCTCGATACTGATGACGTGATAGTCCACGCCAAGACGCTCCGCCTGCCCTCGCGCGCCATCGAGCGAAAGCTGCGAGGTGTAGCGCATCGGCATCATTACCGCCGTAACGCGTTCGGGGCCGAGTGCATCGACTGCCAGCGCAAGCGTAAGGCCTGAATCGATACCGCCAGAAAGACCCAGCAACACGCCACCAAAACCGTTCTTATCGATGTAGTCGCGCACACCACGCACGAGTGCCGCGTAAAGCGTGGCTTCGCGTGTTGTGTCCTTGACGGTCGGCCAGTCGCGCGGATGCAACGTGCGATCCGACGGATCGAAATCCGCCCAAAGCAATGCATCGACAAACGCCGGCGCGCGACCGACAACGCGACCGTCCGCATTCACGAGCAACGATCCCCCGTCATACACCACCTCGTCCTGACCGCCGACAAGGTTCAGATACACCATGGCGCATCCGGTTTCCTGGGCGCGCTGGATGAGAATGTCCTCACGCACGGTTTGCTTGGCATCGTCCCAGGGCGAGGCATTGATCACGATGATGAGTTCGGCACCGGCTTGTGCCGCTTTCGCAGCAGGCTCGGCCTGCCAGATGTCTTCGCAAATGAGATAGCCCACGCGCACGCCATCGATGACTGCAACGGCAGTGGTACGGCCCGGACGAAAGTAACGCTTATCGTCAAACACGCCGTAGTTGGGCAGCGCCTGCTTGTGCGTAATCTGCGCTATTTCGCCATCGCACAGAAACGCCGCGGCGTTGTATACCTCGCCTTGGCTGTGTGGAAAACCCACGATGGCTTTAAGGCCGTTCGTGCCACGCGCCAAGTCGTGTACTGCCGCCTCACAAGCCGCTAGAAAGCTCGGTCGCAGCAACAAATCTTCAGGGGGATATCCGCTGATAGTCAGCTCGGGGAACACCGCCAAGGACGCATGACCGGCGCGTGCCTGAGCCATAAGGTCTCGCACTTTGGCGGTGTTGGCGGCCACGGCGCCGACCGGGAAATCGAATTGAGCCAAGGCCAGGCGAAGGGCAGCCATCTTTCTACGTATCCATGTTCGACCGGTGCTAAATGGTAGTCGAAGAGGTCGGGAACAAGGGGTGGCCGCGGACGCTGAAGAAGGGACTTTCTGCTTTTGCAGAACTGCTCTGTCTGTCGAAAGTAATGGTCTTTTGGCAGGTGTACTGCCAAAGCCGGCCTAGCCGTGATTTATTGCGCAGCCGCCATAATGCCGGTGTACCATCCCCAGACGCAGACGGGGAAAGGGGCAGATTTGCGTTATCGCTCGCACGCGAAAGTACCCGCGTCGCCGCGGTCATTAGGCCGTGGGTGGATGGTTTTGGTCTTTTTTCTCCTTACCGTGCTTGCCTGCCCAACGTGTTGGGCAACCGACCCCTACCCGTTGTTTGGCCCAAGGTGCCAGGAGCCGGCGGTTAGCACCTATAAAGCCATGCCCGGTGAACGCGCGCCAGGCAGCTATGCAGACCTTGCGTCGTGGATAACCCAACGCACGCCGGTAACACGGGTGAACATGCTCGGCGGCGACTTCTGGTTGGTTTCGCAATTCACGCCCGATCGGCCCGGCAATGACTGGGTAGTGACGTTCGACAACACGTACTATGAAAGCGCCAGGATTTTGGTACTTGGCGATGATGGCCTGGTTCGGCAATTTGAAACCGGTGCAAACACCGGCACGAACGACATGCCGCGCGGTACCGCCGCCGTTTCCCTCTCGCCGGGCCATCACTACGCCGTTGTGGTGGAAGTAAGTTCGAAGTTCTACACGGCGATACCGCGCATCGACGTGCAGACGCGCGCGGAATACCACAAGCGCCACACGAACGAATTGGCACTGATGCTCGGTTCGCTCGGCGTGCTATTTGGACTGGGCGTTTTCATCATGTTCGTGGGACTGTGGATCAGGGATCGCAGTTACACGCTCTATGGGTGTCAGGCGATGATCCTGGTGCTCGGCTGGGGATTCTTCTTCGGCGTGCCACAAGGCTGGCTTGGCATCAACACGGAACCGGTCAACTTCACGCAGTGGTTTATTCTGCTACCGGTCGTGCATGTTCGTTTCACGATTCGCTTTCTCGAACTGTGGCGGCATTCGCCACGCATGTCGCGGCTGGGTTACGCCATTGTCACCGCATCGATCATTGCGTTGCCGATCTCGCTGATCTTCCCATCGCTGGCGTTCCTGATCGCAACGTTTCTGGTTTCTACCGTTGTGTTGTTCTCGGCGAGCATGGGCGTGTGGTCGTTGTGGCGTGGCGTACGTCGCGCACGTTTCTTCACGCTCGCATACATGGCCGTGCTCATTCCGGGCTCGATCATTCTTCCGGTCAACTTTGGGTTGATTCCCAGCATCGTCGACAACGCCGACTTGATGACGCTGATGGGCAACAGCTGCGAAGCGATGCTGCTGGCGTTCGCATTGGCCGATCACGTGAAGCTGGTGGAAGACGGTCGCGAGCGTTTCCGCCGCGGCATGCAAGAAGCCGTTGCGAAGGCTTCCATCGACGCACTGACGGGGCTCGGCAATCGTCTGGCCTTCAATGTGATGATCGAAGAAATCACGCGCCGCGAAAACGTCGATCCCGCCGCAGGTACCTGGTTGATCGCCATGATCGATCTGGATGGATTGAAGCTCGTCAACGACAGCCAGGGACACGAGCGCGGCGACGATCTATTGAGCGCGGTGGGCGAAGGACTCGCACGGCTTGGCGATCTGATTCGCGCCTTCCGGCTCGGCGGCGACGAATTTGCCATCATCGCTTATGGCGATGAACACACGCAGGAGCGCCTGGAGAAAGCGCTTGCCGAACTTGACAAGCGACTGCGCGGCAGCGACTTCCCCGATGCAGGCATCAGCTACGGCATCTGCAGTGCGCCGGCCAATCAACGGCGTTTCAGCAACGCCGACTTCGCCGAACTCGTGCGCGAAGCGGATCGCGCCATGTACGCGCACAAATCGCGGCGCCGCACCCAACGCGTGTCCGACCCACACACCATCGATCAACCCGTCACCGAATTGCGCGGCGAATAGTTCGCCTGTCATACCGGCAGGGACATCCCTACCACCCGCGTTCGCCCGGTATGGTTTGCGGCACGCCGCAGATCGCCCTGCTCGCCTGCATGCCACCCATCACGGCAGCTTCCACGCAGCCTGCATCGAGACCCGTCTTCAACCAGTCGCCGGCGAGAAAAAGATTAGAGAAACCGGATTGATCGGCATGCAGGCGATAGATGCTGGTATCGACAAGCGATAACACATAGCGTTCGGATGGATCGACGTTGGCACGCCAGAACTGGCGATCAAAGCGCGTGACGCCGGAACCGTTCGCCGGGTCCACCAGCCAGTCCCATGGAAAATCCTTTTCGCCGACATGCGCCCACAATGCGCGGATTTGCGTCTGCAATTGATTGATCGCAGTTGCTTTGACAGCGTCGGCGCAGCGCGCAGGAAAGCCGTGGTCGTCGCTGGGCGGATAAGCATCGAGCGCCAGCGCATTGCAGAAGTAGGCAATATTCTTCGGTTCGTTGCCTGATGGCCACGTCTCGCGGCACAACAGCTGATCCATCGATGCCCAGGTATCGAACGGCTCGGTGAAGCCTGAAAGCACAGGCTCTTCGCCGTGATCGCCCGGATAGTTCCAACCGATCCCCTGGAGATCCTTGTTCATCCACAGTTGATACGCCTGCGTGGCCACCGCTGCGATGTTTTCACTGCACTGTTGCAACGGTTTACTGATGGCCAGCAGCGGTTGCGCAACCTGCGCGAGACTTGCCACAGACAAACCGAACACGACCTGATCGAAGTCGACACCGACACGCAGCGTCGTGTGAGGTAACGAAGAGCCGGTAGCTTGCCGATAGACATCCGGCCAGCTGGACCAATGACTCTCCAGGTTGATGCTGTGTTCTTGCAACAACGCGGCTTGTTGTGGATCGATCTGATTGTAAAGCGGTTGGGATGGTCAACATGGCAAGTCGTT
>NZ_DATHMR010000023.1:0-17429 GCF_035486915.1 Dyella sp.
CTCCGCAACTACTCACGACGAACAACCCAGTAACGCTTAGCGCAGCCATACCCGATGCGTTGTTGTCGTACAGACCTGAGCCCTATCGCATTGGCGCCGGCGACACGCTTTACATTACGGTCTGGGATCACCCAGAGCTGACTTCACCCGCCGGCGTGCAACAACAAACAGCCGCCAATGGCCGCCTGGTGCGCTCGGATGGCACACTGTTCTATCCCTATATAGGCGCTGTCAGGGTCGAAGGAATGACCATTGAGCAACTGCGGCAGACACTCACCGGCAAGCTGTCGACATTCGTGAAGGACCCTCAGGTGGATGTCAACGTAGTCGGCTATAACAGCCAGCACGTGCTCATGCAAGGTGCGTTCATCAAGACCGATCCGCAATCGATCACTGCCGTTCCGCTGACCTTGTGGGAAGCGCTTGGCACGGCCACTATCAACAATAATCAAGCCAACATCACCGACTTGATTTTGAGTCGTGACGGACATGACTACCACCTGGATCTGGCTGCTTTGAACGATGCCAAAGGCATCGCAGGCGATATTTACCTGAAGAACGGAGATCGCCTGTATCTCCCTTATAACGACACCAGAGAGGTGTATGTGATGGGTGAGGTCATACGCCCTATGGCAGTCAACTTCGGGACTACCGATGTTCTCTCTCTGACCCAGGCGCTGGGTCGTGTCGGCGGTCTCAATCCGCTTTCGGCAAGCGGCAAAGAGGTTTATGTCATTCGTGGCGCGAACGATCTGGAGAACGCCCCAGCGAAAGTCTTTCAACTGGATGCGCGTTCACCTTCAGCGTTCGCACTGGGCGACCAATTCAGGATAAAGGCAGGCGATGTCGTCTTTGTCGGTCCAGCAGGCATTACGCGCTGGAATCGTGTGTTGAGCCAATTGCTACCGTCGGCGAGCGTCCTCAGCTCTGCGGCTTACACCAATTATTCAGTGAATCAAGCTCACTGACTTTTTACGTCAATCTCGTTTCGGCATAAGTGCCACACGAGTGCGATGACGGCGAAGGCGTTGTGAGAACTCGGTTCCGCTTGCAACGCCCTTCCGCTCGGAATGCATGCGATATCATATTTGGCTGAGGCATGGCATTTCAGCCCATCACCGTCGCAACGAATGAATGATGTGGCTCATCCGTTGCTCTTTCACATGACTGAATCAAGACGTCACCTTAGTGTAAGCGATCGTTCGTTTACAGACGTATTTCATTTACTGAAATCGTCATACATCGACGCGTGAATATCATTCATCAATGTAGAGAAACTACATTCATACTTTCATGTTGTGTTGACTCGATCACCAACTAGATGGTCGTGCGCTGAATACAACGATTCGGTGACACACGATTTGATATCCAAAGGTGATAGGTTCCAAATCAGGTCGTTAATGCATTGCGTGTTATCGCTTGAAAGATTTCACCTTGCTCTTCGACCCGAGATGTTCTCGATGCAGGAGAGCGCAGCAATTTGGTCGATCTTGGATTTCCTAGGCGCAGATCAGCGTGCATTCCATCGCCTGATATCTGCACCACTTACCAATGAGTTCGCGCGGGCTTGGGGACCTGTAAGCGCGACGGGATAGAAATGTCATGCTAGAGCCCCGTGTCATTTTCGATTGTTTGGTCGGCACATGTACCTCAGCGTTAGCTATCTTCATGCTGCGCCGGTATGCTTTGTTGCTCGGCCTTATGGATCACCCCGATCATCGCAAGCAACACGTTGGCGATGTTCCGCTGGTGGGTGGTCTCGCTATTTTTATGGGAATCACCGTAGGAGCGGCCGCCTACGGCCACTTTCACTGGTTCGTGAAAATTCTTATCGATACCGCCATGCTGCTTACTTTGCTTGGCGCGCTGGACGATCGCTTTGACCTGAGCGTGCGAAATCGTCTTCTGATCCAGGCCATTGCCATTTTGACGGTCATCGCGACCACCGGCGTTTACATTCACACGCTGGGACACATCTTCGGTTATGACGTGGAGCTCGGCTGGCTTGGGCCACCGATAACAGTGATCGCCATCATCGGTCTGATGAATGCGTTCAACTTGATGGATGGGATTGACGGCCTCGCCGGCAGCCTGGAACTGGTAAGCATTGCATCCATCGTCATGTTCGCCAATCCGCCAGCACTGCAGGAGATGGCGTTGCTGCTGGCTCTGCTGGCGACCGCCTCATTGCCTTACCTGATTACCAATCTCGGCCTCATGGGCCGCAAGATCTTCCTGGGCGACGCAGGAAGCATGCTTATTGGTTACATGCTGGCATGGGCGCTGGTGCGCATGAGTCAGACATCCCAGACGCACCTGTCACCGGTCGATGTACTGTGGTGCGTGGCGTTGCCGGTGTTGGATACGTTTGCCGTGATGCTCCGACGCATGCGCCAAGGTAAATCGCCCTTCAAGCCGGATCGTGGACATATCCATCACATTCTTATGGATGCTGGCCTGGGACCACGCACAACGCTGCTCGCGCTAACCGCGTTTGCTGTCGGTCTCGCCCTGATCGGCGCATTCATCAGCCATGCGGCGAGATCCGCCGGGCTTAACCTTGCAGCTTTCTGCGTCACGATGATGGTGTACATCGTGACGGTCACACAGGTGCGCGCGCGTCAGGAAAAAAATCGCAATGGCAGCAGACGTCTTGTTCTCGCGCGTGTTGCGAACAAGCGTATCTAGACCTGATTTGCATCCCGTTAGGACAACTGGCGTCGAACCTGCATCGTCAATGCTTTACTCCCTCCCTTTCTTGCATGGGATGGAGAAAAACAATGCGTGCGAGATTCGGTGCTAATGAGAGGGTAAGAAGTCGAAGACGCAGGTTCGCACAGCGTTGCAACACTCAGCAACTTGGTTATTTAGCTCCAACAAACTGAATATCCGCCGCGTCTTCGACTTCCGTGATGCCTGTCTGGATGTCGTTGTTGTAATTGTAGGAGTCTTGAAGCACCAACTGCCCCTTGACCACGCGCAGCTGATTGCTGGTTCCGAGAAATGACATGGGCGCGGCACGCCCTACTGCCGACCCCTGCGTTCTTCTCGCCTTGTTGCCAGAGATGATCACGTTGCCGATAGATCTTGCGTGATCGGTGGACGCGTCTTCAGCAAAGCTGATGCAGGGTCCATAGACATCGATGAATGTGTTGCCTGCGCATACCATACCTATCGCACCGTACACACCGATAGCCCCCATCTGCGGACGTATGCCGGTAAATGTATTGCCGGTGATAACCGTCTTGACTGCATTTTTGGTGGTTTGATTGGTAAAGGCACCAAGACGGACCGCATCGCCACCTGGTCCGGATCCTGGCGGTGACCGTTCGAACGTGCATCCGCTTATCTGCGTATGACTCAAACCACCGATGTTCATATCGAAGCGCACTGAATTGAGAAAGTGACAATTCAATACCGAGAGGTTGTCCGGCACATCGACGGGCTTGGGTTTTGACGCGGCATAGATGCTCCAATAGCAGTTCGTGAATTGGCAATCCGAAACGACCCAGTCATGAATATTGCCGGCCGCCTGATGCCCGTTGAAGAATGTGATGCCTGCAGTGTTTACGGTATCGATATCGACGAATTTGCAATGAGAGATGGTCACGTCGCGATACACGCTCCAGTTATGATCCGGCTCGAAATCGATCGCCCCTACGGAGTGGGACAATTTGCTGTTGCCGATATTCGTGAACGTGCAGCCATAAACGGTTAACTGGTCGCAGTCGATAACGGACAATCCGTTTCGATTGTCCTTGACGCCACCATCGAACAAGCAGTTGCGTACGGCAATGCGCTGATTGTGACGTTCCGAGGTCTTCAACGTCCCCGAGCCCACATACATCCCGTCTCCACGGAAGCCATAAAAGACCACATTCTGGACGGTCAAATCCGACGTCGCATTGACGGCGAGAAGATAGAAATATTGCATGTAACCGAATTCGCCAACACGACCATTAAGCTTCAGATCATGCAGATGGATGTTGCGCATGTTGTCCGCGACGTGGGAAGTTCCGCCGTCCCGCACATACGTGACGAGCATGAACTCACAGGCCGTCGAATTGTCGAGCGCCTTCAATTCGCTGGTCGGCCCTTCGCCGTACAACTCCATGTCGGACTTCAGGTTCAGCTGCTTTACGAGATAAACCCCAGCGGGTACGAACACTTTATTGGCACCGTTGATCGCTGACTGGATGCCGCCCGTGCAGTCGTACGTGCTGGTGCCAGCGCGAATGCCCGCATGCTCGGCCTCGGGCAGGAAACTCAATACATTGACCATGTGCGGCGAAGTTGGCACGGCAATTCCTCCGATAACAGATGGCCTCGATAACGGGTACCGCAGCCTTGTTAAGCTCGCCAGTCGTCTCTAAAGATGCGGCCAAGAAGACCTAATGCGATAGGCGACTACTTTGGCTATTCGTTGCTGATTGCTCCAACGGATGACATAGCTCTGCATAGACATCCATGGTGCGCTGAATGACGATACGTTCATCGAACTGCGTGCGCGCCTTGATGCGCGCTGCGTCGCCAAGCTGACGGGCGAGCGCGGGATCGTCCTGAAGTCTCTGGATAGCACGCGCCAGTGCGTTGCTGTCTTTTACCGGGATCAACAATCCGTCAACGCCATCGCGTACAACCTCGCGGCATCCCGGCACATCCGTCGTGATCAATGGAAGTCCGCAGGCGGCCGCTTCGACCAACGTTCTTGGCAGCCCTTCGCGATAGCTCGGCAACACCACGACGTGAACGGATTCGAGCAGACCAGCCATATCGTCGACATGACCCAGCCAAGTGAGTGTTCCTTCGTCCACCCAGCGCCGTACTGTCGATTCCGGAATAGCCGCGGGGTTACCCGGATCCGACGTTCCGGCAATCAGCGCGTCAATAGCGCGACCTTGTTCGCGCAATTGTCGTGACGCCGCGACATACTCATCGACCCCTTTGTCCCAAAGCAATCGACACGCCAGCAACACTCGCAGGCGTTCGCCGTCAGGCGTTCTGGCCGATACGCCAGAAAATTGTGCGCAGTTCACACCCGAACCGCGAATCAGGCGAATATGCTTCGGCTCCACCAGTCTCGCTTGCTTGAACAGTTCCACATCATCCGCGTTCTGCAAAATGAGCCGTGCCCCCTTTCCTCCTAGAGCCAGCCGCAGCAGACCGCGCACCACGGGACGCAAGATTCGCGCTTTCAACTGCGTACTGGTGAACACGTAACCCATTCCTGCCACAGCGTTGACCCGCGCAGAAACACCGGCTATCCGTGCCGCCAGCGAGCCGTACACAGCGCACTTGATCGTGAAGCCGTGCACCACGGTCGGTCGTTCACGCCGCAACAATTTGACCAGATACCACAGCAGTGCCAGCTCGCGTAGCAGATTGAGGCTGCGCCGCTGCATCGGCAGCGGCTCCCAGCGCAAACCCAACTCGCGCAGTTTGCTGCCATACGATCCCGCTGGCGAAATAAGCAGTACGTCATACCCGGCCCGACGCAAGGACAATGCGAGCGAGCGCCGAAAGTTGTAGAGATACCAGTCGGTGTTGGCGAACAGAATGGCTTTCATACATCCTCTTCAATGCCTGACAGTTGGTTCAAAGTGAGTTGAGCCAAGCGATAATCGCGAAGAACTGTGATGGCGATGGTCACCGATTAGCTTCCAGCCATGCCTGAAACATCAGCACCGTCCACAACGCGTACTGCCAGTTGCGTCGGCCGCTCAAGTGCTCTTCCCATTTCTGCCGGATCGGGGTCGGATCGAAATAACCTTCCTGGCGAAGTCGGTTCTCGCCAAGCAACGTTTCCGCCCAATCGCGCAGCGGGCCGCGCAGCCAGCTATCCAATGGAATGGCAAAACCCATCTTTGGACGTTCGACCAATTTCTTCGGCACGTGCCGATACAACACTTCTCGTAGCAGCCATTTTCCCTGTCCATCACGAATCTTCTGATGGAATGGCAGCCGCCACGCCAGCTCGACCACGCGATGATCGAGCATCGGCACGCGAGTCTCCAGGCTATTGGCCATCGCAGCACGATCGACCTTTACCAGAATGTCGTCGGGCAAATAACTTTGCGCATCCATGGCCATCATCCATTGCGCCAGGTTGCCGGTGTGTGGCCACGCATCCGCATCGGTCAGCAACGTCGACGGCTCGCGCGCGCCCATCACCATGCTTGCCGGATCTTTCCAACGGCTGGCAACGTTGAGAAAAAAGGATTGGCCATTGGACTGCAACAGCGCTTCCGCCAACTTGTATGCCTTCTCACCTGGTGTGGCGACACGCCATCTTTTAGGAAGCAGCGGTTCTGCATGTGCTACAAGCCGGTCCCACGCGGCTGGAGATATTGTGCGCAACGCCCCGGCAACGGCGTGCCTGGCAAATCGCGGCAGGTGCAGCATCCGCCTCCACGTCGTGCGGGCGGCCAGATAACGGTTATAGCCACCGAACAACTCATCGCCACCGTCGCCGCTCAGCGCCACGGTCACTTCGCGACGGGTCAGTTGGCTGACCAGGAAAGTCGGGACCTGGGAGCTATCACCAAACGGCTCGCAAAAGATGGATGGTAGTTGCGGAATGACCGCCAGTGCGTCCGCAGGACGTACATACAGTTCGGTATGCTCCGTACCGAGATACTCCGCTACTTCACCGGCGTGGATAGCTTCGTCGTAGCCATTCTCTTCGAAGCCAATAGTGAATGTCTTGATGGGTCGACGGCTCGACGCCTGCATCAGGGCGACGATGGTGCTGCTGTCGATGCCACCACTGAGAAACGCACCCAGTGGCACATCGGAAAGCATTTGCGCGCTGATGCTTGTTCTGAGTTGCCGCTCAAGTGCATCGGTTGCCTCGGCGTCGCTACACGCCAACGGTTCGCTCAAGCCTTTGCTCACCGCATCGTTGTAGCGCCAGTACGGCAGCGGCTGCGCATCCTTGGGTGCGTCGATGGGAATGCGTAACACGTGTCCTGGACACAGTTTGAATGTCCCTTGGTAAATGGTATATGGCGCAGGAACGCAATCGTGGCGTAAGAACAGCGTCAGCGCGTCGCGGTCGACATTCCCCTTGAAGGCAGGGTGTGCCTTCAGCGCCTTAAGCTCTGAACCAAACAGGAGAGTGTCGCCAAACCATCCGTAGTAGAGCGGCTTCTCGCCCATGCGATCGCGCGCCAATATGAGCGTTCGTTGCTGCCGGTCCCATACTGCAAAGGCAAACATGCCGACGCTGTGTTGCAAGGTTCGTTCGATGTCCCACGCAGCAAAACACGCGAGCAAGGTTTCGGTATCGGAGTGCCCACGCCATGCTGGTGCAGCCCCCTCCTCCGCCAGCCGTTTACGCATATCGAGATGGTTGTATATCTCGCCGTTGAATGCGATGACGTAGCGCCCGCACGCCGACTGCATCGGTTGATGGCCCGCATCCGAAAGATCGAGGATCGACAGGCGCCGCTGTGCCAGCACGATGCCTACCGATTCATCGCACCACAGACCGCTATCGTCGGGGCCGCGGTGCGTCAATTGCCTCGACATGTCTTGCGCGTGGCCGCGCAGGGTTTCACGACTCGCGCCGCGCCATTTCCAGAATCCGGTCAGGCCGCACATGAGCTCTGCCCCGCGTTACGCAATACTTCTGCAAGTCGCGGCGCCTGCGCTTTGAGGCTGTATTCGTTTTCGACACACGCACGACCCGCCTGGCCCATGCGCAAGCGCAAAGACCCATCCGTGATCAACTGTCCGAGGCGTTCTTCCCATATGCTGGAATCCCCAGCGAGAAAACCGTTTTCACCATCGCGCACGATGTCACTGTTCGTACCGACTGCGGAAGCGACAACGGGCAAACCGCAAGCCATGTATTGAATGATTTTGTAGCCGCACTTCCCGCGTTCCCACGGACCATCGCGCAACGGCATGATGCCGATGTCCATCCGGCTGATCATGGCTACCTCACTGTCCTCGGACCACGCCGCCACTTCTGGAACAACGCTACCGAACTGGCTGGCGATTTCCGTGTGCGGACCAATCAACAATAGGCGCGCGCCATACTTCGCACAGACGCGTTCCAGGACATCACGTTTATCCAGCACGTAGTGTTCGGTGGCGGGCGATCCGATCCAGCCTATGACGGGTTGCTGCGTATCGGCTCCGTGACTCACCGTCGTATAACGCTTCTCATCCACGACCGTCGGAATAATCGCAATCCGCTGGGCACCCGCTTGCAGGGCGCGCGCCGCCAGGTACCCATTACCGGCAACCACGCAGGTAGCATTGCGCATGACCTGATCGATCTTGCGTCCCAGCAGGCGCCGCACTAATGGACTTTGAGACAGATCGTATTTGTGGAACAGCGCATCGTCGTAGTCGACGACGTATGGAGCGACGGACCGCGCAAGCGCCGATTCGATCCAATTGGGCAAGTAGGGAAACAATTCGCCTTCGATCCATGCAAGGTCGTGGTCGCTACGTCGCAAGAGTTGCACGATACGGTGCATGCCGTGCCACCAGGCGCGATGCCAGGCGGCCGATGAACTACCGTGATAAAGCTCTTCCAGATAGGCATCCGGAAACAGTGCGTGAATCTGCACGTCGATACCGTATTCCCGCAGCAGGGGCAAATACTGCAGGCTACGCAACCGCGAGCTTGGACCACGCCTGGAATACTTCGAAAAGAGCAGCACCTTGATGCGCTTCATTGGGACACCCGTTTCAGGATCGACGGATATTCGATGTACCAAAGCACCAGTGGGATGACGTACATCCACTGCAAGGAAAATGCCTCGATGTATGGATTCGTATTGGTAGCGAGGAACGCACAGACAAACCCGCAGAACATGAACTTGTGACGTACCGGCAAAAGGCGTGCGAGCGCCAACCTAATTACTCCGACGGCATAAAGCAGGAACGGCAATACGTAGATCACCGCGCCCACGATTCCTACCCTATAGATAGTGGCCAACCACACCACCTCGTAACGCCAGGGATGGAGGGGATCGCTGACAAATTGGACGCCGACACCATGCCCTGCACCCAGTCCTCCGTTATCGAAGATGCCTTCGTAGAGCGACCGCGACATTTCGGCACGCGCACTGCCACCGCCAGAAGCAACCTTGTCAAAGACAATATCGAATACCGATGAAACGCTCACCTGGGTATACGCCTGCAACAGAAAGAGTGTTGCCATCACGGCAATCAACAACGGCAAGCCATACTGAATAAGGCGAGCTATCGCCGACTTCCCCACGTGCTCAACCGTACGGGATGCGAGCATCCATCCAAGAATCCAGCCAATGGGAATGGCAAGTATCAATGCCGATCGGCCGGACGTAAGCGCGCAGATGAGAAGCATCACAAGAAGCCCGAATCGCAACGGCTTGCTCTTGATAAGTTCGGGCGTGCTGAAAAACCCTCCGCACAAGAAAATCATCGATCCATAGACATGCATGGTCGCGCCGGAAAACCCTTCACTCAAATTGACATTGGCACCCTGAAAGAAGAACTCCACCGCCGACGCGCCACGTGTAAGGAAAAGGTAGAAAAACAGCGCCACGCTCAGGACGCACAACACGCTTAGCAGAATGAACCAATCGATAAGACCATCAACGCCCAGCCGCCTGTGCAGGCCCTCCGCGATAATCATCCACACCATTGGCGAAACAATGTAGACCGCCGTAACTTCGGCCATGGCAACCAACGGTGCACCATGCATACCTCCGACAATCACATAGACAATGGTCACAATGACGGTGCACGCGTAGAGCGCCAACAAATTCCTGAGCGACTGGCCGAGACGTATGCCGGGCAACGCCAACATAAACGCGAGTCCCATTGCCCCTGCGGTGGACAATGGCAACGAATTGGGCACCACCACTGCAAACAGCAGCAAAAGGAACGCCACGCCAAGGAACATGTGCCGCAACGTAAATCGGTAAACATTTGCGCGGGGTAACTGCACCGGCGGCGAGCTCGGTGGTATCGACGGCACCAACGACGGGCCTTCAATGCGGTTCATGTCAGCACCATCTGCGAAATCCAGCTATCGAGCATGCCGGCCTGCTCAACCTTGCTATAAGCCCTGATGTCACGACCTGCGCGATCGACGCGGGGAGATAGCACCTTGCGCAACGCGTTGCTCCCCGCCGCTATCTCGCCAGTCAGCAGTGTTTGTCCGGCGCCGGTTTCCGCGAGAATGTCGGTTGCTGCGTTGTGCACTGCCGAGATGCACAGTACGTCCGCTCCTGCGGCGAGATATTCAAACAACTTGCCGGTGGCGCAACTGGCGCGAGAACCGGTAAGCAGCAACAATTTGTCGCATCGTTTCATGAGTTGAAGGGCCAGTCTCCGTTCGACCGGTTCCAGCACGCTGATGGAAAAGTTTGCGCGTTTGATCGACGTGTGCTCCGATGGCGTCAGCTCCCCCACAAACATCACATGGATAGTCGCCGATGGCGGGATCGATTCATTCATGGCTTCGATAAAATTCTCCAGAGTCACGGATGCCGACGCGTCACTGGCGCCTATACGTCCGAAATGGCCGATCAGCATCGCATTCGCGGGTACATGACGCGCCAGAATGGCGGTCGCTCGCTCTTCGCTGTCGGCATCGTCGAGCAGGGCTGCAAAATCCGCAGGGTCGTAGCCATTTGGCAGCACTTGTATCGTCTTGCCCGGATAGCGGCGACGAAAGTCTTCCACCAACGGGCCACTGACCGACGTAATCAGACCGCTAACCGCCAGGACGCGGCGTTCGATCAGTTTTCTCAAAGTGCTTCGCAACCAGCCAGACTTGCCCAGAGGCTCGAAAACCAAGCCGTCTCTGAAGTCTTGCAGGCAATCGATGCCATATCGGTTGGCCAAACTCGCTGCAGCGATCAGTGCATCGATCGGTGAATATGTACCAATGGCCACGCAACGCTCGCCCGCGGCCAATTTCTCACGACATAAGCGATCGGCTTGCGCCAATGCGGAGACAAACCATGCACGTTGTGGCGCTCCATATTTTGAAAACATGAACGGCAACGGTCGTATGAAGGCCGCCGCCAGCGCGAACAAAGATGATGACGCGGATGATTCGCTACCCACACAGTGTCCCGACAACGGAAACACAGTGACTTCCAGAGCGGAAGATGCGTTGATGACATGCGCGCCCGAAGCGGGCTCCCGCGTGAAAACAAAGACCCGGTACTTCGCTGGATCCAGATATTTCAGCAGCCCCTTGAAACGCTGGGCCGCAACATTATTGGATAAATGATGTGTCGCAAAGACAAACAAATTAATCCGCTTCATTGCCTGACCCTCAGCCAACCTGCATGTCGCACCCCCAATGCGTTAATGAAATGAACGTTTGTATGTCGCCTCCATGCGCTCTGTATCGCTACGCTATAAACACCTCCCATCAGGCATTTCGGGCATGGGATTACCTGAGTTATCAAGAACGAACATCGGGCCCTCTTCGAGCCAACACGGGCCATCCTTCCGACCTCACCGCTGAACGCAACGACCGGTACATGCCGAGCCATTCGGTGCGGAAATGCCACAGAACAATGGGCAACATGGCAAGCCAGACAACGTTGAAGTGCACCGGAGACACGGGGCCGAATATCAGGGTAGCGATGGACAATCCCACTGCAGCGGCGACAACCACATAAAGCCGCGCTCGGGGAAAGGGGCGCCATACGTAAGCAGATGCCTCGGTTCTGGCGACAAAAAAAACGAGGAAAGCAACTGCGTTGGCAATCACGGCTCCTGCCGCACCGTGCCCAGGCACCAGCCACACACTCATTGCAACATTGACGATCAACGCAGCCACGGTTGACCACAGCGACAACATGGATTTGCGCGTAATGCCGATACCCACACATGTCACTTCGGAAAGCGTGTAGAGCAACGGCTGGCCGATGCAACACAGCATGAAGTATTTCACTTGAAGGTAGCGCGCGGGCAATATGAAATCGGCCACCCAGGAAAATACTCCGCACAGGATCCAGAGCGCACAGACCACCGCCAGTGCCTGCTGGGCAATAAGATCAACCCGCCTCATATCTACGCCATGCGCCACCCACTTGTAGACGAGTGGCGCCCACAGCATGGTGAAGATGGTCTGGAAGACCACACCCACACCCGCAAAACTCACCGAGACCGAATAAACCGCCAGCTCTGAAAGCGTGGACAATGAACGCAATGCGACGCTGCTGGTTGCATCGAGCCCCCAATAAGCGATACCGGCAAATATCAAAGGCACGCCGTAACTAAGCAGCCCTCGAACCTGCGCTTGAGAAACTCCGGCAGCAAATGCCGGGTTCCACTCACGACGCGTATTCCAGGTGTAGATGAAGAGGACCGACAACAACGAGACGAAATAGGCTACTTCAAGCTCTACAAACGACCTGGAAAAAGCCGACAGCGCCAGGCCGCCTAAAATAAGCAAGAGGATAATCTTTGGCAGAACCTGGCTCATGGAAAAAGCGAGCCCACGGTCCTGCATGCGCAAAATAAGCGACAGGAATCGCGAAACGAAACTGGCTATCAAGCACGCAACGAGAATCCAGTAATAACCGACATTCTCAACACCGAATAGCCACATCGAGATACGCCTGTCATAGGGAAGCGTGATCGCAACGACCAGTAGCAGTAGTGCAAATCCGGGCGCGAAACACGCTTTCAGCAAAGCGCCCCGGTCACCCCATTCGTGATACTCCCGAATGTAAGCGCGATCCAGGCCAAGATTAAACAGCAGCACGCCGAAAGACACCGAGATCTGAACCATATTCAGGCGACCGACGTCTGCCGGATGAAAAATCCACGCAATGACTGGCACAGTCAGCAGACCGAGGCCGGCAGTGGCGATCGGTCCAAAAGCAAACGCCATGACTGTTTTTATATTCACACTCTCGCCTTTCAAAGCTTGACTATCTTTCGCTCTCGATTCGTGCCTTCTCTTGTTACCCGAGTGGGAGCCATTTCAAATCTTTCCCGATTTCGCTTGCTGCTTTCCTCCTTAGCCGCACCGATGGCCAGGACACTCGCAATGAAATCCGAGTAATTCCTATCGGAACTGAAGTGCTCATCGACCATCTTCCGGGCATTTGCGCGCAAGGCATCCCTCTTTTCGCCAAACACAACGGTGCCTATGGCATCGACAATGTCCTGACTGCTTGGACACGCCCTAAGCAATACGCCACATTCGTTCGACACCAGATTGGAAATGCCGCCAACATCAGGCGCGATCGCAGGTACACCCGCGCTCATAGCCTCCATAATGGAAACCGGAACACCTTCGGATTCGCTCATGTTTATAAACAGGTCTACCGGTGTATTCCTGTAATATTTTTTTACCGCGCCATTCGCCATTTCGCCAAGGAATTCAAAAGAAATATTGTCGATGCCGGCAAATCGCGACGATGCGGTGGACCTTGTTTCCTCAAAGAAAGGACCGCCGCCGATGTGAGTCCATATTGTCGCTATCTCTTTGTGTTGAAGAGCGAATAGGCGCAGCGCCTCGATGATCCTGTCCAGACGCTTGACGGGAAGACAGAATGAAACCGAGACAATATGCAGCGTGCCTTTTCCGTTTGGTTTCGACAGCACGTCATTCAACGGCACGCCCAGCGGACTGACCGTTATGTTTTCGGCCGAAGCACCATAGGTTTCTTCGAGATATGCCTGCGCTTGCCTCGATGTGGTGAACACCTGGTCATAGGCATGGATGAACTGCCGTTTGAGTGGCATGTAGTTATTAGGCCTTCGAATCTCGTGCAGATCGATTCCGTGTATGCGCGAAATGACTTTTCGTATTCCGCCCTCTTTCTTGGCCAATACCGCGGCATAGGACTGCGTTTCGTTCCAATAGCAATACGCCACGTCGATTTCTCCGTGCCGCTGGATGTATCGATGCAGGCCTTGGGTTTGAACAACCACCTTGGACGTATGCAGCAGTGCGCGCACGATCGTATGCACGCTGATTTTCCGAGATCGCCACAGGTAACCCCATTCACGCCAAAACATCATGGAGAACAGTGCAATCCATAGAGAAATGAATCGCGCGACGATCGTTTCATTCGCCATGCACAGATCGATGGAGATACCGCCGGGCAAAGGCCGCGGCTCTCCTCGCGCTACGGCGGGGAGGACCGTTACGTGCGCGACCGGATTTTTAGCCCAATATTCGATCTCATCCTCGATGAATTGCTCACCGGGATGATACGGGTAGGCGCTGGTAAGCATGGCGATTCTCATGACTTTCAGACCACCCGTGCCATGAGAAAGTGCTTTTCGAAAGTGATCGTCTTCATCGCAGTCAACTCGAAATGGCTTCGGCGACAACGCACGAAGCCAATGCCTCCACAATGAATTTTTGTGTATTTGCATCGAGATAGGGTGACATGGGCAAACTCATCACTTCCTCTGCCGCCACATCACAAACCGCCAGCCGGTATGCACTTCCATCGGCAAGAGCCGGCTGCTGGTAGAGGGGAAGCGGATAGTGCACTGCAGTCGGAACGCCCGCCTCTTGAAGACGAGTGCGCAACACGTCACGGTTGTTCACGCGCACAGTGTATTGGGCCCAGGCGCTGGTATTGTGCGATTCGATAGTGGGCACGATGACGTGGTCGATCTCGCCAAGCAGGTGGTCGTACTGACTTGCCACTTGATTCCGCAGCGCCAATTCGTCGTCGAGGATCTCGAGCTTTGGCAGCAGAATGGCCGCTTGCAGCGTATCCAATCGGCTATTCACACCTATGCGCGAGTGATGGTAACGACGATCCTGTCCATGCCTGGCGATCAGGCGCGCAACTTTCGCCAGTGCACCATCACGGGTAAAGATCGCGCCACCATCGCCGTAGCAACCCAATGGTTTGCTGGGGAAGAAGCTGGTGCATGCCATCGTGCTGAGATTGCAACTCTTACGGCCTTTGTAGGTGCCGCCAAAACTTTGCGCAGCGTCCTCGATGACGGCAATGCCGTGCTTTTCCGCGATGGCGTTGATGCTGTCGAAATCGGCGCATTGACCATAAAGCGACACCACGATGATCGCCTTAGTGTGCGGCGTGATAGATGCTTCCAGCAGATCGGCATCGAGGTTGTAGGTTTTTGGGTCGATGTCCACATACACCGGCCTGGCTCCCAACACCGCTACCGACTCGGCGGTGGAAATATGACTGAAGCCCGGCGTGATCACTTCATCGCCCGCTCCCACACCGAGAGACATGAGGGCGATTTGCAAAGCGTCCGTACCATTGGCGACGGAGATGCAGTGCGATGCACCCGAGTACGCAGCCAACTTTGCTTCAAGCTCAGAGACCTCAGGGCCAAGAATGTACTGCCCATGTGCCAGCACACGCGCAATACCAGCGTCGATGCTGTCCTTGATGCGAACTTGCTGTGCTTTGAGGTCAATGAAGTCGATCATTTGCGTGATTCCTCTTTGCAGAGCGTGCGGCCTCTTAATACGTAGCGGGTACCGGTATGCGGACAGACGTCTTCGGCGTGACCGTCCAGCGGTAGATTCAAACGTTCGCCGAACTCACTCATCCATCCGATTTGCCGCGCCGGTACGCCTACCATCAATGCGTACGCGGGCACATCCCGATTGATGACAGCGCCCGCGCCAATGAAGGCAAACTCGCCGATGGTGACGCCACAGACGATGGTGCAGTTCGCGCCTAGCGTCGCCCCCCTGTTGACCAACGTATCGAGGTATTCGTTCTTTCGATCGATCAGCGAGCGCGGGAAGTAGACATTGGTGAAAACCATGCTTGGCCCGCAGAAGACGGCCTCTTTCAGCGTCACGTTGTCGTACACCGATACGTTGTTCTGAATCTTGCAATGATCCCCGATCACTACCTTGTTCCCGACAAACACGTTCTGTCCGAGCGAAACGTCTTTGCCGATGCGGGCACCGCCGCATACGTGCACGAAATGCCATATGCGCGAGCCGTCGCCGATTTGGGCGCCCTCGTCCACAATGGCGGATGGATGTTTGTAGTAGTCCATATTGTTTACTTATTCCTCAAGAACGGATGGCCGTTGTCCGTAGCGGGAACCACCTTGCTCGTGCGAATCGCCGCCACGGTCTCGATGGCAGTGCGGTTTTCTTCCAGACTAAAACCTCGACCTGCAAGAATCTCTTCATAGCTGCGGTTATGCAGATCGGTGAAGCCTCCGGAAAATTCGATTTCCTCGCCATCCACGGTGATCGACCGAAAGGTGCGCTGGCCATTTTCACGTTGCGCAACGGGTACATCGTCGATATCCACCGATAGGAACCAACGCACGCGGGCATCCTCGTATTCCAAATAACCAGCCGCCTGCGTATCGCTGTATAAATGGACCACATTCGTTTGCAGCGCGCCAAAAATGTAATGCAGCATGTCAAAAAAATGCACACCGATATTGGTGGCTATGCCGCCGGATTTCTTCGTATCGCCCTTCCAACTCTGGAGATACCAATGACCACGTGAAGTGATGTACGCGAGATTCACCTCGTGCTTGCTGTCTCGTTGCTTGCTCCGAACTTTATCTCGCAAGGCGATGATTGCCGGATGAAGGCGAAGTTGCAGGATGGAACTGACTTTTTTTCCCGTTTCACGTTCAATCTCCTGCAAGCCTTCGATATTCCACGGATTGAGCACTAAAGGTTTTTCGCAGATAGCATGAGCACCAGACCGTAACGCAAAACGCACATGCGAGTCGTGCAGGTAGTTGGGCGAGCAAATCGACACGTAATCGATCTTGCCGCCGTCCCTGGCACGCCTACGAAGGTCGACATGCCTATCGAAGCGCTCGAATTCCGTAAAGAAATCGGCATCGGGAAAGTGGCTATCGATGATGCCGACTGAATCATTCGGGTCCAGGGCGGCCACGAGTTGGTTGCCGGTGGCTTTGATGGCCTGCATGTGGCGTGGCGCGATGTAGCCTGCTGCACCGATAAGCGCGAAGTTCTTGATGGTAGACATAGAACCGTTTCCGATATCGCGTAATACCGCACATCACTGGAGATCCGAATGGCGCCGCAATACGATCCGCTGCGCATACTCTTTCGGCGACTTGTTGTTGATTTCTGCACGGGACAACAAGCCGAAGACTCCAGCTCGGTTCGCAATGACGAACCCGTCCGCGTGTGCGGCAGATCGTCAACACCCGCCCCTGTATTTGCTCTGTTTTTCGTACGGTTCTCATTAGGCCACCGTGTCGACCGCGTAGTAGGCATACGAGTAATAACCCGTGCTTCGCTTCTCCACGGCGTTGAAAATGGCGCCCTTGATCGCTACACCGTTTTGCTCAAAGCGCTGTTTGGCCAAGTTGAGTTCGCGAGGCTGATTGACGCCAAAACGTGCCACCAGCAAGCCGGTGCCGGAATGATTACCGATGATTGCCGCATCGGTTACCGCCAGAATGGGCGGTGTATCGATGATGATCAGGTCGTATTTGGGCTT
>NZ_DATHMR010000024.1:0-8324 GCF_035486915.1 Dyella sp.
CGCATCGTGTCGCCGATTTTCAGGTGATACATGTCGCGCCACATCGTATCCACCGAGACTTCCGCTTGCGCTGGATTCGGTGAAAACCACTGGCCTGCGATAACCGTGTTCGATGGCGGCAGATCATTCGACCATGAAAGACGAAGCTGGCGGTCTGCGGAGTCTTTCGCGCGGTCGTCCTTAAAATTCATCCGATCGACGGGCTGACCATTGATCGCCGTCAACTTGCCCACCGCGAGCGGCATCATGTTGAGTTGATTGCCGCCGATGTGCGACAGCGCTTGGGAAAAATCGGTGCGTTGATCGTCCTGCAAATTGAGTACAAACCAATTTGGTGTGTTGGAAGGCAACTCCTGGCGCCAGCCATCGAGCAGCGATGGCGCGACGATTGCGAGCAGGAGCAGCGCAGTAAGCCCCAGGCTCAATGCGGTGGCCTGCACGATGCTCAAGCCACGGCGGCGCGCGAGCGCGGCCATGCCCAGTCGCAACGCGGGATGTCCGCCCGGCGCAATGCGTCGCGCGACCCACAACAACAGCGCTGCAAGCAATGCCGAGACAACCGCGACACCCAAAAGGCTGGCGGCAAGAATGCCCGCTAGTTGTGCCGATCCACTCAGACGCCAGATAAGCGCCAGCGCGACCACGACGGGTATCAGATACAGCGTATCGAACCGCTGTATGCGACGCGCGAGACTCGCGCGAAATATGGCGACGGGTGGTATGTCGGCAAGCCGTACCAACGGCGGTAGCGCGAAGCCAACCAGCACAGCAATGCCCATGCACGCCGCAGCCAGAGAGGGCAGGATGGGTAGCTCGGTCGGCACACCCGCGAACATCTGGCTGGCAAACATCCACGCACCTTGTGCCAACGCAAGTGCGAGCAGCACGCCGATCAAGGCTGCAGGCAGCGCAAGGCCGCCAAGCGTGCCAAGCAGCAGGGTGAGCACGCGTCCACGCGACGTGCCTAATGCACGCAGTAGCGACACCTCATTTGTTTTGCGCCGCGCATAACGTTGCGACGCCAACGCAATGGCAACGCCCGACAGCAGTGCCGAAAGCAGGGCGGTCAAACGAAGAAATGACCCGGCGCGATCGAATGCATTGCGCATCCGTTCCTGCGTCTGTTCCGGTGTGATGAGTTCGCCGCCTTGCGGCAAAGCGGTCGATTGCGCCCACAGCCGCCAGCTCTGCACGGCAGCGGGTTGACCTGCCAGTAGCAGGCTATGCCGCGCGCGACTGCCCACGCCGAGCAAGCCAGATTGTTCGGCATCGCTAAGACTCATGAGTGCGCGTGGCGCCATCGCCACGAGCTCGCCGCCGTCCGGTTCCTGCAGCACTTCGCCGGCGATACGCAGATCGCGTCCACCGAGCTGCACGGTGTCGCCAATCGTTTTATGCAGTGCGACCAAGGCGCGGTGATCGAGCAACACAGTGCCCGCAGTGGGACCGTGGCTGGCGACCTGCCGCCCATGAGCATCGCCAATCAGCAACGTGCCGCGCAAGGGATAAGCGGTATCCGTGGCCAGCACTTCAAGCAACTGACTTTGCTGTTGCGCGAACGCAACGCTTGGGAAACTTGCCGTGTGTGTCATCGCCAGTCCGCGTTCGCGGCCTGCATTGGCAAACGTGTCGGGAATGTTTTGCGGTGCGGAGACACCCAGATCACCACCGATCAATTCCGCAGCGCTGGCAAGCACACCATGCTCCATGCGCGCGGTGAGTGTGGCGACGACGCCAAGCGCCACCACCGCCAGCACCAGCGATGCAGCAAGCGTGCGCAATTCGGGTAACCGCCACTCGCGGCGAAGGCTGCGCAGGGCGAGCAGCAGCATCTTCATGCCAGCGGCTCCAGCCGGCCTTCCTGCAGTTCGACACGGCGTATGCAACGCTCTGCCAGTTGCAGATCGTGCGTGACCAAAATCAGTGTGGTGCCATGATCGCGGTTCAGCGCAAACATCAAGTCGCAAACATGACGGCCGGTGCGGCGATCGAGATTACCGGTGGGTTCGTCGGCAAATAAAACGCGCGGGCTATGCACAAACGCGCGTGCAATCGCCACGCGTTGCTGTTCGCCACCGGATAGTTGCGCGGGATAGTGTTTGCGGCGACCGCTCAATTCGACCGCTTCCAGTGCTTCGCGCGCGCGCTCGCGCGCGGCGGGATTGCCTTCCAGTTCCAGCGGCAGCATCACGTTCTGTTCGGCGGTGAGCGCGGGCAGCAGGTGAAACGATTGGAAAACGAAGCCGACCAGACGGCGGCGCAGATCGGCGCGCGCTTCTTCGTTGAGCGTTTCCAGCGCATGACCGTCGAGCTGGATGCTGCCGCGCGTGGGTGTGTCCAGCCCGGCCAGCAGTCCCAGCAGCGTGGTCTTGCCCGATCCGGACGCGCCGACGATGGCGAAGCTCTCGCCTGTGTTCACCTGCATGGCGACATTGGTGAGGATATCCAGCCGCCCCTCGGGCCCGTTCACCGACTTGCTAACATCCCGAACTTCGAGGACCGGACGAGAACCATCACTCATGCGTCGTTTCCTTTGTTTGCTTGTTTTGCTTTGCGGTATCGGCGCCCTGCACGCCGCCCCCGCGAAAACGGCCGCGAAGACAGTCATTGTGCTGGGCGATTCGCTGTCCGCCGCGCACAACATTCCGGTAGAAGCGGGTTGGGTGCATCTGCTGGAAGTACGTCTCAACGACATGGAGCCGGGCTGGACGGTCATCAATGCCAGCATCAGCGGCGAGACCTCGCTGAGCGGGCGCAATCGCCTGTCGGGCCTGCTGGCGCAATATCGCCCGCGCATCGTTGTCATCGAGCTGGGGGCCAACGATGGGCTGCAGGGGCTTCCCCTGCCGAACCTGCGGAACAACCTCACCGCCATGGTGGACGCCGCCCAGCACGCTGGTGCCAAGGTGCTGCTGCTGGGCATCGAGATGCCGGTGAATTACGGGCCGCAGTATCGCGATGGCCTACGGGCGGTCTATGCCGACGTATCCGGGGAAAAGCACACGGCGCTGGTGCCCTTCCTGCTCGAGGGGGTGGCCCTGAACCCGAACCTGATGCAGGAGGATGGGCTGCATCCCATCGCCGCTGGAGAGCCGATTGTCCTGAACACTGTCTGGCCGCAACTTGAACCCCTGCTGCACTGAAACCCCGTCCACGGTTTCGTCCAACGGAATTCACATCGTGCTTACTACCCCGGCCGTTAGCCTTCACAAATGTGAAGATGACAGCAGTGACGAGGGCAATCATGAGTTCAAGAGACGAACATGCCGGACTGATCCTTCTGGTCGAAGACAACCGCCAAATCGCCGAGATGGTGGGTGAGTTCCTGGAACGCCGCGGCTATTCCGTTGATTTTGCTCAGGACGGCGTCAGTGGTCTGCACCTGGCCGTGTCCAACAGCTATGACGTGGTGGTGCTGGACCTGATGCTTCCGGGCATTGACGGCCTGGATGTCTGCCGCAAGCTGCGCGGCGACGCCAAGAAGTCCACCCCGGTGCTGATGCTCACCGCGCGCGACACGCTGGAAGACAAGCTGGTCGGCCTGGAAGCCGGCGCCGATGACTACCTGGTCAAGCCGTTCGAAGTGCGCGAGCTCGAAGCACGTCTGCGTGCCTTGATCCGCCGCGACCGCCGCCAGGTTTCCAGCGAGGTGCTGACGGTGGGCGACATGACGCTCGATACAGCCACGTTGCGGCTGACCCGTGGGGGGCAGGAGCTGACGGTCTCGCCAATCGGTCTGAAGCTGCTGGCGATCCTGATGCGCGAATCGCCGCGCGTCGTCAGCCGTCGCGATATCGAACGCGAAATCTGGGGCGACACGCTTCCCGATTCGGACACCCTGCGCTCCCACCTCTACAACCTGCGGCGTGTGATCGATAAACCGTTCGATCGACCGCTGCTGCACACCATTCACTCCGCTGGCTACCGACTAGCCGATCTGGATGCTGAGACCACCGCAACAAGCCATATCGCATAGGCCCCTCAACCCAAAAAGCGTTTCCATGACAACTAGGGGTGGTACAACTCAACGCCACGCGCGCGTGCGCGGCGGCTTTCAACGCCGGTTGATGCTGATTTTCGGCATGCAGCTCGTGGCGGTGGTCGTGGTTTGCCTGATGGGTTTCTATAACGTGGCCCCGTTCGGCGCCGTGTTGGTGGTGATCGTGATCGTCAGTGCCCTGGCATGGCTCGCAGCCCAACGCGTCTGGCGGCCGGTGAGTTTGCTGGCGCGGTTGATTGGCAGCTGGGACGAAGGAAGCGGTGATCCGCAGGCGTTCGGAACGGATCGGTTATCCAAACGTACCGACCGCGATGTGGCGACGCTCACGCGCGGGTTTCATGCCTTCGCCAGCCGCATCGCCGGCTACAACGAACGCGAACGCAACTTCACGCGCGATGCGAGCCACGAGCTGCGCAGCCCGCTTACCGTCATCAAGATGTCGACCGATATGCTGGCGGACGAATCCTCGCTCAGCGAATTCGGGCAGCGTTCCGTGCAGCGCATCCGCCGTGCGTCGCGGGAGATGGAAGCGTTGGTCGAAGCGTTGCTGATTCTGGCGCGCGAAGCCGACAATGGGCAGGGTGAGCAGGATTTCGTGGTGAACGACGTATTGCGCGACGAACTGGTCGATGCGCGCGAGATGTTGCACGGTCATCCCGTCGAACTGAAATTCGAAGAACCGGCGAAATTTGCGCTGCACGGTTCGCCGCGCGTGTTTGCCGTGCTGTGCTGGCAGCTGATTCGTCATGCGAGCCAATACACCGGGCAGGGCACCGTGTTGGTGACGGTGCTTCCCGGTGCGGTGAGCGTGTCGGCCAAGGCCGGTGACGATGAAGATACCGGCGGCCCCGCGCAACAGGGATTCGAATACGCGATTGCGCGGCGCATAAGCGAGCGATTCGCATGGCCGCTCGATTTGCACGTGCAGGGCGGCAACACTTACGTTGCGGAGATTCGTTTCCCAAATCCGATGCCTGTTCCGGCGTGAAGCAAAACTCCCTCTCTGCCATACAGAGAGGGAGCATACGAAACATCACTGCAGCGATGCGTGCACCTTGAACGCGCATCCCGTCTTCGCCTTCACCTCATCCACCGTGACGCCTTCCTGCAGTTCGATCAGCGTCAGGCCTTTGCCTTTCTCTACTTCGAACACGCACAGATCGGTGATGATCAGATCCACGACTTGCTTGCCGGTCAGTGGCAGATCGCACTCGTTCTTGATCTTCGGCGAGCCATCTTTCGCGGTGTGTTCCATGAGTACCACCACGCGTTTGACGCCGCTCACCAGATCCATGGCGCCACCGGGGCCTTTCACCATCTTGCCGGGCACCATCCAATTGGCCAGATCGCCGGTGCAGGACACTTCCAGGCCGCCAAGAATCGACAGGTCGATATGGCCGCCGCGAATCATCGCGAACGATTCGGCGCTGGAGAAGTAGCTGGAACCCGGCAGGCTGGTGATCGTCTGCTTGCCGGCGTTGATCAGATCGGGATCGACGTTGGCGTCATCTGGGAACGGCCCGATACCGAGCAGGCCGTTTTCCGACTGCAGCGTGACGTCGATATTCTCGGGAATGTAGTTCGCCACCAGCGTCGGAATGCCGATGCCGAGATTCACGTAAAAGCCATCACGCAATTCTTTTGCGGCGCGCTTGGCCATAGCGATGCGGATCGGGCTTTCCTTGCCGGTGTTCGCGCCCGCAATCGTGCGAAATTCGATGCGCTTTTCATAGCTCGGACCTTGCAGGATACGATCGACGTAAATGCCGGGAAGGTGAATGTCATCTGCGCCGAGTACGCCGACATCAACGAGTTCTTCCACTTCGGCAATACAGACCTTGCCGCACGTCGCAATCATGGGATTGAAGTTGCGCGCGGTCTTGCGGAAAACCAGGTTGCCGAGCATATCGCCCTTCCATGCCTTGACGATGGAAACATCGGCATGGATCGCTTCTTCCAGCACGTATTCCTTCTCGCCGAACTTCTTCGTTTCCTTGCCCTCGGCGAGTTTGGTCCCGAACGCGGTGCGGGTATAGAAACCGGGAATGCCTGCGCCACCTGCGCGCAGCTTTTCCGCCAACGTGCCCTGCGGCACCAGATGCAGTTCCAGTTCACCCGCCAGCACTTGGCGCTCAAATTCCTTGTTCTCGCCCACGTAAGAGGCGTACACACGCTTGACCTGGCGCGTTTTCAGCAGCGGGCCCATACCGAAATCATCCACGCCAGCGTTGTTGCCGACGATGGTCAGATCCTTCGTGCCTGCTTCGAGCAGCGCGCCGATCAGGTTTTCCGGAATGCCGCAGAGACCGAAACCGCCTGCCGCGATGGTCATGCCATCGAACAGCACACCTTCCAGAGCCTGAGCAGCGCTTGCATAAACCTTGTCCATGAGTGGGCCTTTCGTGCGGGGAGGGACAGTTGCATAGGATACGACGGATCGATGACCGAGCATGCTGTACCAAGGTCGCAGGTTGGTATCCGTTCGGCCGGGTATGGCCTGGTGCCGCTAAAAAGGTGTTGACACTCTTCGTTTACATGCGTAAACATAATTGCGCTTACACATGTAAACGGTGGTGCCATGGCAATCAGCGAAGCAGAAGCGGTGATCATGGAGGTGCTGTGGCGGCAGGCGCCGCGCACCGCCGAGGAAATCCTCGCCGAGGTGGGTTCGCAGCAGGACTGGCAGGAGGGAACCGTGAAGTCCCTGCTCAATCGGCTGCTCACCAAGAAGGCCGTGAAGGCTGAGCGTGACGGCCGGCGCTATATGTATTCGCCGCGCCTGACGCGCGAGCAGTACGTGTCGCAAGAAAGCAAAGGGCTGCTAGATCGATTGTTCGAGGGCCGCGTCGCACCGCTGGTCGCGCACTTCTCCGAACAGCGCAAGCTGACTAAAAAAGATATCGCCGAACTGCGCAAGCTACTTGAGGAACTCGGCGATGACCAGCATTGATCACCTCGTGGCGGCTTACTCCGAGCGCGCTTGGCTTGTGTTGCTTGCTTTTACGTCAGCGATATTGTTTGTGTTGTTCCTGCGTAAGCCATGCCGGCGTTTGTTCGGACCGCGTAGTGCGTTCCAGCTTTGGTTACTTCCCGTCGTGGCGATGCTGGTAAGCCAGTTACCGCATAAGGTAGTTGTGCAGTTTGTCGAACTGTCAAAGGTTACGCAGGCTTTCACACCTCCAAGCGCATTCGCGCCAACTCATGGTGGCGTCACCCTGGATTGGGGCCCGATCGCGCTAATGGTCTGGATTGCCGGAGCGGTAATTAGGTCAATTTCTTCTGCACGGAAGCAATCGCACTATCGTCGGCGCTTGAAGAATGCCGCCGCGCTTGACACAGGTACGTCGCGATGGCCTGTCGTGCAAGCGATAAATACCGACGTCGGGCCGGCGCTAGTCGGTACATGGAAACCATGCATTGTGTTGCCCGCGGATTTTCAAAATCGCTATGACGAGACAGAACGCGCATTGATTCTCGCTCACGAAACCATGCATGCGCGCCGAGGCGATAACTGGTGGTCGTTGTTGGCGGAAACAGTCATCGCGGTATTTTGGTTTCATCCGTTGGCGTGGCTTTCCCTGTCGGCATTTCATCACGATCAGGAATTGGCCTGCGATGCCGCCGTTCTGAGGGAGAACCGCATGCAACGTCGCGCTTACGCGAACGCCATGTTGAAAACACAGGCCGGCTTCATTCCGCTGCCTGTGGGCTGTAGTTGGACATCACGACATCCACTCACGGAGCGAATCAGCATGTTGAAGCAGCCCACACCGGGAAATTTGATGCATCGTATGTTTCACCTCGTCATCCTTGTCTTGACTTGCGCCGTTTCGTTGGCGGTTTACGCAGGAAGTTCGGGTGTGCCGGCGACGGTGTCGGCGAGTGAGCTGCAGCTCAATATGTCGGTGGAGTTCCATTCTGAAAATGCCAAGGAAACCATCAATGACAAGGCGAACCTTGCGCTCTGCGTAAAGCCGGGTGAAAAGGGAACCATCAAGGGCCGCGACTGGACATTGGATGCCATTGCCAGCCCAGGCGACGACGGCATCGTCACGCGTGTGAATGCAACTAACGCTCATGGTCAGCCCGTGGGGGCTCCGATCATTTTGAAGGGGCAGCTCGGCGATCCGGTTTCAGGGAAGGGAATTGCCAAGGACGGCAACGGTTTCTACACGCTTCAGTTGACGACCATGGCGGGATGTCCCGCGCGCGCCGGTGCCGTTGCGCCCCATGCAGAAAAAGTGAGCAACACGTCGGTACACGTTGCCAGGGAGTCTGCTTCGTCGGGAGTGCCTAGCGATCGCTACACGCTCAACGTCAACGT
>NZ_DATHMR010000025.1:0-30403 GCF_035486915.1 Dyella sp.
CGACAACATGTGCAGCAGCACCAACGTCGTCATGCTGGCAGCCAGACCGATCGCCACCGTGACAACGGCCAGCGCAGTGCTTTTTGGGAAACGCCGCAACCCCAGCACGGCAAGCTCAAAACTGTAGCCAAACATGCGTCAAGTCACCCCCTCAATGACCACCCACTTTTACACCGAACGCGTCGCCACCACAGGTGGCACTGCCGCCGCGCGCAACGCAGGAGCGAGCACGGCGAGCTGCCCAAGCGCCCACAACACTATCGCCGCCACAGGAAGATAATAGAGCGGCAGGCGTGGCACTTCGTATTGCTCCATCAGCAAGAGATTGAGCGCCACCGCAAACACAACCCCGAGCAAAATACCTCCCGTGACGATGAGAAAATTCTCAGTCAAAAAGTAACGCAGGATGTCGCCGCGTGTGGCACCCACCGCGCGTCTGACACCAATCTGTTTGCGACGCTGCTGCACCCAGAAACTGGCGAGCCCCACGATGCCCAGTGCGGTCACCAGCATCAACACGAAAATCACGCCAAGCATCATGCCGACCATGATTCGGTCGTTATGGAAATATTGCTCGCGAATATCATTCAGCGTTCCACTGTTTTCATGATCGAACACGACATCCGGCGCAACCTTCTGCGTGACCAGCACAGCATCGCGGAAAACACGTTGAATGTCTTTCGGATCGGCATTCACCACATAACTTCCAGCCAATCCCTTTCCCGGTCTGGAAGGGATGAATGCAGAAAGCTCTCTTTCCATATCGTCATGGCCTTCGGGTTGCGGAACAACCAGATGGTCTACGACGCCCATGACGCGAAGGTGCGATGTGCAACACCAGAATTCCTTGCCCAAGGGATCGGTACCGGGCCATAGAGTATTGGCCAGTGAACGCGTAATGAGGACCGACGCGTCCGAAGGAGCGAATTGACTGACTGACTGATAGTCGTCGTCAGCGGGCATGCGGCCTTCGACAAGATGCAAATCCATCGCTCGCAAGGCTGCTGCATCACCGAGATACAGATCGACAACAGTCACGGTCGGATCTTGAGATGGATTGAGCGATATGCCGACGCGGCCAGACTGCGGCGTAAATGGCAGACTGTTGACGATACCCACCGATTTCACCCCCTGTATGCCGGACAAGCCGGCAACCATTCGGGCATTTATATCCTTCGCCTTCTCCGCATCGAAGCCGGTCACTGATACGAACGCGAGCGATTTTTCATTGACGCCACTCACCATGTGCATGGCATTGATGCGGTTGGCGATGAGAAAACATGCGTTGCACAACACGGCGCACGCCAGCGCAATCTCCAGCGCAATCAACAGGGTCGCCAAACGATGATGCTTTAGTGCAGCCAAAATCGGTTTGATTTGCATCGATGCACCCCCTAAAGCGTCTTCAATTGCAATGCGGGGGCGATACGACTGGCCCGCAACGCAGGCACCGCACCTGCCAGCAGGCTAACCGTGACGGCCAATACAAACGTCGTTGCAAACATCGCGACGTCCAGATGCGCCAGATCCGCATACTCAATGGGCTGCATCCTTATCAACGCCAAACCACCCAGCGTCAGCAGCAAGCCACCCGCTCCGCCAAGCAAACCAATCGCCCCGGCCTCGACCATACATTGTGCAAAGATTTGTTTGCGTGATGCGCCAAGCGCCCGCCGCACACCGATCTCACCGCCGCGACGCAGGAACTTCGCAAGTAGAAGCCCTATGGTGTTGAACAAGCAGATCGCCAGGAATGAAAGCGCCAACCACGTCTGCAAACGCACATCGCTTGGCACGACATGATTGAAGTCCAACCAATCCATCAGGCTGCGTAGACGCGTGTTGTCCGCATACTCGATGCGTCCAAGCGACTTTTGCTGAGCCGCGTAGCCAGCCAGGAATGTCCGATAGGCGGATGCTTTGGAGGCTGAATCCAACTCCACCCATAACCCGATCCATACGCATTGCGAGTCGACGAGATGTCCCGCAACTTTCGGAAGTTGCCAGCAGTTGAATTGCTGGAAATTTCCGTCATTGATCTCCAGGCCGCTGCTGAAAGGTGTAAATACGTCTTCAGTCTTAGAGTAATAGCTCGACGTTTGACCATGACTGTAGCGACCGGCCCTTACGTCGTAGAACTGAGGGCTTGGTCGCCAGGGTCTGAGCACACCGACAATGCGCATATCCGCATCGCGCATTCGTAGCATTCGCCCGACGCTGTTCGCGCCACCATAAAGCTTGTCATTGAGATCCGACGAAATAACGACCACCCGACTGTGATGCGCGTCATCGTCCGCAGTCCAGGGACCACCGTACCGAAAAGGCACATCGAACATCGAAAAGAAATCGGACGTCGTGGAGAGCATCGCTTCCATCAGTGCCGGCTGATTGAGATCCGGCACCAGCGTCTTGATGGCACTATTGACGATCAACGCCTGCCGATCAGCTTTTTTTGCGCCCCACAAATCAACGGCCGACCGATAATCCAACATGTCCGGCGGCTCGGCATGGCTGTAGGAAAGCTTTGGTATCGGATCGACTTGTGCATAAAACAGCACACTGCTCTTTTTGGGTATCGGGTCACCGGAAAGAAGATGCATGACCGTGAGCGTGGTCATGCTGGCCCCGATGCCAACCGCAATGGCGAGCACCATCAATGCCGTCAGCACCTTGTTGTGCTGCAGGCTTCTGATCGCCAGAGCAAGGTAATAACTGAACATTCCCTATTCCCTCATTCCGAAAATGGTGTTGCGGCACCTCAAAAAGTTTTCACACCGAACGTGTCGCGACGACGGGTGGCACGGCGGCGGCGCGCATGGCAGGCCCAAGCACAGCACACTGGCCGATCAGCCACAGCAACGCCGCGCCAACCGGCAGGTACATCACCGGCAAACGCGGCAGCTCGTAATGCACGATCAGAAAGAGATTGATGCCGTACGCCAACACCATGCCGACCACGATCCCCATCGTGGTCAGCAGGAAATTCTCGGTCTGAAAATAATTCAGGATGTTGCTACGTGTTGCACCCAGCGCGCGACGTACGCCAATGCTGTGATTTCGCTGGGACACCCAGAAACTTGCAAGCCCGACGATGCCCAGTGCGGTGATGATGAGCATGGCGATGCAAACGCCGACAAGAATGCCTGCCATGGCACGATCATTCTGGAAGAAGTCGCGACGATGCTGCTCCATGGTGCCCTTTTCCAGCACGATGCGATTAGGGTCCAGCGCCATCAGTTTTGCGACTGCCGTCTTCAGTACACTGTCGCGATCTTGTGGCGCCGTACGCATGACAAAAACCGACCCTTCTGCCGAGCTCTCTTGTATGGGCACTACCAGACTGTATTGAGCGCCTTTCGCCATCTGAAATTCACTGGGCCTCACCAATACTCCAACCACTCCCACAACAGTGAGGGGAACGTTTCTGCCTATATAGATTTGTTTCCCGAGCGCTTCCTGTCCTGGCCAGAGACGATCCGCCACGGCCCGAGAAACGATCGCCGGCGCTCGCTGATTGCCGAGGCCACCTTTATCCAGCTCCTCTGCGACTTTATATAGCGGCACGTATTCTTCGGGCCGAAAGTCGCGGCCTTCCACCAACTTCGCGCCAAGTACATGCAGCAAATCTTCGCCGTGGTACATCGCTGCGCTTAGCGTATCTTCTCGCTGATCGAGCGTTAACCTGAGGCCCACGTTATTGGAACCGCCGTCGAACGGCAGCTGGTCAATCAATGACGCGACTTGAACGCCCGGTATGCTGCGCAGGGCGGAAACATCGGCAGCTGCGCGTGCGGGCGCATCGGGGCGATCGCCGATATAGGCTGTCCTTACGTACACGATCTCCTGCTCTGCGACACCGCTGGGCACGTGCATGCTTTCCAGGCGCTGGTTAATCAGAAAGATAGCGTTGCAGATGATGGCGCACGTCAACGCAATCTCGAAAATAAGCAGGCACGCCGTGAATTTGTGACGCCGCAAGGTCATGAGTATCGGACGAATATCCATATCAATTCGCCTTCAATTGCAGTGCGGGAGGGACATGACATGCACGCCACGCCGGAAGCAAGCCCGCCGCCAGGCTTGCGCCAATCGCGAGCGCGAACGTCGCCAGCAGCATGGGCGTATCCATGTAAGCAAGCGGGGCATACTCGGCCGGCTGTTGTCGCACACACCACAACCCAAGCAGCGCCAGCAACAAGCCGAGAATGCCACCGGCGAAGCCGACGGTGGCCGCTTCGATCAACAGCTGCGCAAACAAGGCACGGCGGGATGCTCCGAGTGCGCGGCGCACACCCAACTCATTCGCGCGGCGCATGAACTTTGCCAGCATCAGACCCACGGTATTGATGAGACATACCGCGAAAAAACCCGAAGCAAGCCATGCCTGTAGAAGCGCATCGCTTGGAACAACTTTCTGGAATGCCAGCCATTGCATCATCGAACGAAGACGCACATTGGGTGCCCGCGTGAATCGCCCTAGTGCGCGCTGGTCTTCCGAGTAGTGCTCGAGAAATGCTTTGTAGTCGCTGACGCTCGCAGCACCGTCCAACTGCACCCAGAATTGCAACCACACGCACTGCGATTCCTCTAGATGATCTGGACCACCGTTACCGTTGCCCCAGCAATCGACCGAGCCGGCATGCTCCATGTGCGTCGCACGCGATGTGCTCAAGGGAACATAGATATCTTCATCGCTTGCATAGCTACCCATGTAGGGCTCGTAGAAGTGCGGGTTCGGGTGCCAGTTTCCCAACACACCAATGATGCGAAAATCCGCTCCCTGCAGTCGCAACGTTTCACCCACACTGTTCTTGCGCCCGAACAGCTTGTCGTTGAGTGCTGAACTGATAACGACGACATGCGCCTTGTCGTCATCCTCCGTGGTGCCCCAGGCATTGCCATACTTGAATGGCACGCCGAACATCGGGAAGAAGTCCTTGGTGGTGAACAACGCCACCGCCTGAAAGGGATCGATGCTCGATTGCGTGGGCTGCAACGGCACCATGCCACCGGTCATCAACGCCTGTCGTGCCGCACGCTTGGCATTCAACATGTTCATGCCATCGATCCACGTGACTTGCTCCGGCGGCTCCGCATTGGGAACGTACTTGCTGGCGTCCTGCGGGTCCAGTTGCGGGTAATAAATCGATGCGCTGCGCCCCGGCAATGGATCGCCGGAGAGCACATGAAGCACGGTGAGTGTTGTCATGCTTGCGCCAATACCCAACGCAATGGCAAGCACCATCAATGCCGTAAGCATGCGATTGCGTTTGAGCCCGCGCAATGCGAGATCGAGGTAATAGCCAAACATCAGACACTCCCCATCCGATGAACGTTGAGTTAGCGAATCGGCCTTATTACACCGTACGTGTCGCCACGACCGGCGGTACGTTCGCCGCGCGCATGGCGGGCACCAACACCGCCAGCTGCCCCAGCACCAGTACCGCGCCCAAACCGATCAGCACGTACCAGAAAGGCATGCTGGTCATTTCGAAATACTGGATCAGCGCGCGATTCAAACCTATGGCCAGCGCGATGCCAACGACGGCGCCTCCACCGGCAATCAAAAGATTCTCGAGCTGGAAGTAGTGCCGGATATCGATCTTGCGTGCACCCAACGCGCGGCGCACTCCGATCTGCCGATGACGCTGCCCGACCCAGAAGCTGGTCAGGCCGACGATGCCTGCGGCGGTGACGGCGAGCAGAATCAGACAAACCACGCCCATCAGCGCAGCCATGCCGATGTCGGCGCGATAAGCGTCGGCGCGAATGGCCGTAAATGACTTCACACTGTCATCGTCGAGTACGCGCATGGGATTGGACGCATACAGCGCGCCGGGTATGGCATGCATCACTGCATCCATCCGTCCCGGCTTGGTACGTACGGCGTATCGGGAATAATTGGCATTCAGGCGAAGCGGTTCGATCGTCGAGTTCCAGACGAACGTGCTGGCCCAAGTGCCATTGCTGGGAACTTGCAAGCGCGCGACAACGCCCACAATGGTGGTCGGCTTGGTGCCGCCATCGAGGTACATCGCCTTGCCGACAGCGCCTTGCGGAAATAATTTATCGGCAAGTTCTTTGGTCACGATCACCATGGAAGGCTCCGCCGGATCGCGGAAACCCTTGTTGGTGACGTCGCCAGCCGTGAAATTGCGGCCAGCGACCAGCTGCAGACCCAGCGTCTGCAGGAAGTTTTCGTCGCCAAAGTAATACGTGCTGCGTGCATCGCCTTTGATGAGATCCGAACCCGGCTTCGTCGCAACAGAGCCATTCCAGCTACTGTCGAGCAATGGCAAGGAGTTGGAGGGCGTGACAGAGACGACATCCGGCAACGCGCGCAAGGCTTGGATATCTTCACGCTGCAATTCATCGAGCTTTTGGATGCTGGCCGGATCGTCGCCGCTCGGCGCACCGACCCATTGTTGGCTCACCAGAATCAGATTGGATTCGTCCATCCCAGTCGGACGATTCACTTTCTCGACGCGCGAATAGATGATGAAAACCGCGTTGCAGACAATCGCGAGCGTCAACGCGATCTGCATGGCGATGAGTACGACGCCCGATTTGTGTTTGCGCAAGGCAGCAATCATGGGATGCAAGGACATGGCGTCACTCCTCAATTCGATTTGAGCTGCAGCGCGGGTTGCACGCGCGACGCTCGCCAGGTGGGATAGAGGCCCGCCAGCACCGTCGCGATTACGGCGACAATCAGGGTCAGGATCAATAAACTGAAATCCATGCGGGCAAGCGTTGCTATCTCTTTCGGGAGCACCCACGTCACGCTCTTGACACCCACCCACGTCAGCAGCAAGCCAAGCAATCCGCCTGCCGTTCCAACAATGCCAGCCTCGGTCAAAAACTGCGTATAGATTGCAGTGCGAGGTGCGCCCAACGCCCTGCGCACGCCGATTTCCGAACTGCGACGCAGGAACTTCGCCAGCAACAAACCAGCAGTGTTCACAAGGCACACAATCAACAATCCAAGCGCAACCACCAGCGACACTTGCGTGTCGCTCGGCGCGACATGCTCGACTTTCAACCATGCCGGCAGATCGCGCAGGCGGTTATTCACGGGCCAGCTGAAGCGCCCCGCCTCTTTCTGCTCGCGGTAATAACCGTCGAGGTAATCTTTATAGGCGGCGACATCCGCCTTTTCGTCCAGCTCAACCATGTACGCAATCCACACGCAGGTCGATTGCTGCAGACCAACGAAACCCGAGCCCTTGGGCATCTCATCGCAATTAGTATTGCCGTCATTGGTCATACCGACGTCGATGGCCCGACGGAAAGGAACAAAAACGTCCTCGAAGTCGGTGGTGAAACCACCCGTGTTCACTACATCGAAAAAGACAGGCTTGGGCGCCCAGTTGTCGAGCACGCCGGCGATGCGATAGTCCTTGCCTTCGATATCGAGCGTTTTACCCACGCTGTTGGCGCCACCAAACAGTTTCTGGTTGAGTTTGCTGCTGATCACTACGACGGCCGCGCTTTGCGTATCGTCACTGGCGCTCCAACCGCTGCCGTATTGGAAAGGTACGTCGAGCATCGGGAAGAACTCGCTGTAGACAGCGTGTCCCCCGACGTTGATCGGATGCATGCCGCGATCGGGTGGAATGACGGAGGGCGAGATGTGATACATCGCCGACTGGTATTTGGCGCGATGCGCGCGCATGAGGGCGACAGCGTCGTTGTAATCCATCGCCTCCGGCGGTTCGTTGTCACTGCCGCCCTGACGACCCTTCGGCCCCCAGACATCGATCTGCGGCACGAACAGCTTGGATGATTTCCAGGGAATCGGATCGCCCGATACGGCACGAAACACGGAGTAAGTCGTCATGGAAGCCGCCACGCCGAAGCCAATGGCCAGCACCATCAACATGGTCAAGCCTGGACTTCGCTTGAGACTGCGTACTGCCAGATCGATGTAATAGCCCAACATGGGGCACCTCCGTCCGTTGATTGATGATCCTCTTGCGAGGACTTCTTCTTGATTCAAACCGATCGCGTTGCTTCCACCGGCGGCACGCGCGATGCGCGCAACGCCGGCGCCAGCACAGCGCCCTGCCCCAGCAGCAGCAGCACAACGGCGCCGACGAGCAGATACATGCCCGACAAGCGCGTGACCCCGTACTGCGTCACCATCCACAGGTTGATACCGATAGCCAACAACGTACCGACAACGATTCCGCCCATGCCGATCAGCATGTTCTCGGTCATGAAGTAACTGAGAATGTCGTTGCGCGTTGCGCCCAGCGCGCGCCGAATGCCGATCTGCCGGCGACGCTGGCCTACCCAGAAACTGGTGAGACCGACAATGCCGGCGGCAGTGATCGCAAGCAGTACCACGCTCACGATGCCCATCAGAATGGCCATGCCGTAGTCGCGCTCATAAGCCTTGGCGCGAACCTGCGCGAAGGTCATCTCGCCGTCGTCCGGATCGAAAATGCGCATGCGGCTTTGCGCGATTAATGTTTTCGGGACATCGCGCATTGCCGCGGCCAACTGCCCTGGCCGCGCCCGAATCAGGTAGTGCACATAACCGGTACCCACCTCTCGCATGGGCACCAGAATGGCGTTATATGCATAAGCGTTATCATCGCTGTCCATCATGTGCGATTGCAGCGTGTCAGTGATGCCGACGATCGTCGAAGGCGTGTTGTTATTGCTGGCGTAGATCTCCTTGCCGAGTGCGTCCCCATTCGGAAATAGCACCTTCGCCAGATCCTTGCTGACGATGACGGCAGGCCAACCCTTCATATCCTGAATCGTGAGCGACTGTACTTCGTCGGGCGTAAAGTTGCGCCCCGCAATCAGTTTCACACCCAAGGTACCCAGTGTGTGGTCATCCGCCAGATAGACCGCCGAGTCGGTCGTCATGTGGATCTGATCGGGCTTCATGCGGACGTAGTTATCCCAACCGGCGCCGTGCAAAGGAAAGCTGTTGAGCGCCGTTGCGTCCTGCACGCTACCGAGCTGACGCAACGCAGCCAGGTCCGCCTTGATTTGCGCATCGATGTTGTTGTTGGAAGAGTTGTCCGCCCAATCGGACGTTATGACGAACAGATTCGACTCTGTCACGCCCGAGGGGCGACTGACGCGGGCAATGCGCTCATGAATGATGAAAAGCGCGTTGCACACGATCGCCAACGTCAGGGCGATCTGGAATCCAATCAGAATGGTACCGGCCTTGTGGCGGCGCATCGCGGCGAGTATGGGTTTGATCTGCATCGTCGTCGCCTCAGTTCGATTTCAGTTGCCAGGCCGGCTGTACTTGCGCGGCACGCCATGTCGGATAGAACGCGGCGATCACCGTCGCCAACACCGACACAATGAGCGTAGTGAGCAACAGCGACACATCGACATGCGCCAGGCGCGCAACATCCGGCTCGAACAACAAGCCGATGCCCTGCATTCCCACGATCGTCAGCAGCAGACCCAGCACGCCGCCAGCCAGCCCGACAGTAGCCGCCTCCATCAGAAATTGTGCGTAAACCTCGCGACGCGTCGCACCGAGCGCACGGCGCACCCCTATCTCCGACGACCGTCGCATGAATTTGGCAAGCAACAGGCCAATCGTGTTGACCAGGCAGATGACGAAGAAACCGATCGACACGAACAATGAAATACGGCTCTCGGCAGGCACCACTTTTTCGTGGTCCAGCCACTCGGTCACGTTACGCAGACGTACGTTCGGCGCCCACTGGAAGCGCCCCGCGCGTTGCTGTTCGGCCGAATACGCGGTGAGAAATTCTTTATAACGCTGCGCGTCGGCCGGTGTCGGCAATTCGGCCCAGAACGGTATCCATGCGCATTCGCGATGCAACCATTGTTCATCGCTCGTGAAGCGCATTGGGGCGCCACCGCAATTGTTGCGCCCCGACATACCGACGTGCACGTCGATAGCGCGATTGACGCCAATATACACTTGCGAAGGGTTAGCAAACTCCATGTTGTCGTAGACGTCGTAATAGCGAGGCTTTGGATCCCAGTGCTCCGTCACGCCGACGATGCGGTACGTGCGCATGTCCAGCGTCACGTCGCGCCCGACGCTGTTGGCGCCACCGAACAACCTCTGATTCAGTTCCTCACTGATTACCGCAACCGCTGCATGCGCGTCATCATCCGCATTCGTCCAAGGCGATCCGTATTTGAACGGCACGTCGAACATGGTGAAAAAGTCGGCGGTGGTGGCGTACCCGAATGCCGTACTCGGTAAATCGTTGGGGTTTTGCGGAAGCACCGAAGGCGAGATGTCGTAAAGCATGGTCTGATGCGGCGCCTTGTGGGCCTGCATCAGCGCGACAGCATCGGTGTAGTTGAGCGCATCCGGCGGTTCATTGCCCGGCTCGTTGTATTGCGGGCCGCGATTGTCGATTTGCACGTTGTAAAGCTGGCTGGATTTCCACGGTATCGGGTTGCCCGATACCACGCGAAACACCGACCAGGTAATCATCGAAGCGGCCACGCCAAACGCAATTGCCATCACCATCAATGCAGTGAGTACGGGGTTGCGGCGCAAGCTACGCCATCCCAGCCCAAGGTAGTAAGTAAGCATGCTCATGCCGGACGCGTCGCCTCGATCGGTGGTACGCGCGAGGCGCGCAATGCAGGGGCGAACACCGCACCCTGGCCCAACAAAACCAGCGTCACCATGCCGCCCAATACATACGTCAGCGGCAGGAATCCCAGCGAGAAGGTTTGCACCAGCCAAAGATTGAGCCCGAACGCCAGCACGATGCCGATAGCGATCCCACCCATGCTGATGAGCAGGTTCTCGGTAAGGAAGTAATGCAGGATGTCACGATGCGTTGCACCCAGCGCGCGCCGCACGCCAATCTGCCGCCGCCGTTGCCCAACCCAGAAACTAGTGAGTCCGACGATGCCAGCGGCGGTGATCGCAAGCAGTACCGCGCAGATAATGCCCATCAGAATGGCCATACCACGATCGCGTTCGAAGGCTTCCTGGCGAATCTGTTGATAATTGACCAGACCGTCTTTCGCGGGAAACATGCGCATGCGGTTTTCCGCATACAAGGCTTTGGGCGCCTCGCGCATCGCATCGGCGAGTTGGCCGGGCTTGGCGCGAATGACATAGAACACACCCATCGGATCGGCCATCCGCAGCGGCCAGATCAGCGACTGGCCCGTATACGGAGCGCTCCACGCGGACACATCCTGACGATGCAACGTATCGACGATGCCAATGATGGTGGTCGGCGTGCTACTCATCGAATAAAACGACTTGCCCAGCGCATCGCCCTTTGGAAACAGCCTGTCGGCGAGGGTTTTGCTGACGATGGTCACCGGCGGAATGGTGGCTTCACGCAAGCCCAGGTCACGCACTTCATCGGGGTTGAAGTCGCGCCCGGCAATCAACTTCAGGCCAAAGGTACGCAAGAAGTGTTCATCACCCGCGTAGACCGCCGCATCGGTGGTCTTGTCGACCTGATCGGGCTTCATGGTGATGAAGTTATCCCAGCCGCCACCACGCAACGGGTAACCGTTGGTCGGCGTAGCGTCGGCCACGCTCGGCAGCTGCCGCAGCGTAATCATGTCTTGCTGGATCTTCGCCGCTGCCTGTTGCTTGGTGTACTGCTCGCCCCACAGGTTGGCGATGGCGAACACGTTGGGTTCATCCACACCAGTCGGCTCGGCAATATGCGCCAGGCGTTGATGGATGATGTACAGCGCGTTGCATACAATCGCCAACGTCAGCGCAATCTGCAAAGCAATTAGCACGGTACCGGCCTTATGCCGGCGCAGCGCGGAAAGAATCGGCTTAATCTGCATCACGACGACTCCCTCGCCTCAGTTGGACTTCAATTGCCAGGCAGGCTGCACCTGCGCAGCACGCCATGCCGGATAGAACGCGGCCGCCACCGCAGCAAGCACTGACATCAGCAGCGTCAATGCGACCAGCGATAGATCCAGATGCGCCAGTTGCGCGATTTCCTCATCGAACAGAAGTGTTACCGCGCTCATGCCTATGGCCGTCAATAGCAAGCCGAGCAAGCCACCGGCGATACCGACGGATGCAGCCTCCAGCAGATACTGTGTATAAATTTCCCGTCGTGTCGCACCAAGCGCACGGCGCACGCCGATCTCGCCAGCACGACGCATGAACTTGGCCAACAGCAGGCCAATCGTGTTGACCAGGCAAATCAGGAAGAAGCACAACGCTACGATCAGCGAGATACGACTCTCCGGCGGAACGACGTTCTGTTGCGTGAGGAATTCCATCACATCGAGCAGACGGATATTGGCCGGCCAACCGAAACGTCCCGCGTGCTGCTGATCCGTCGCGTAACTGGTCAGGAATTGCCGGTATTGCTCCACGTCCTTGGCCGTATTCAACTCCACCCACGGCATCAGCCACACGCAATTGCTTTGCAGCCACTGATCCCAGCCGGTGAAAGTCAGATTGCCGCGACAACTGTTGCGCCCGGACGAATCGACATGCAGATCAAGCATGCGATTGAGCAACACGTAGAAGTCCGGCGATTCGGAAAATCCGTCTTCGCCCCATGCGGCGTAGAAACGCGGCGCAGGATTCCAATGCCGTGCTACGCCGACGATACGATAGGCATTGTTGCCAAGCATGATTTCCTTGCCCACGCTGTTAGCGCCGCCGAACATGCGTTGATTGAATTCCTGAGTCAGAACGACGTCAGCAGCACGATGATCGTCTTCATCGGCATTCCAGCCGGAGCCGTACAGAAACGGCACCTCGAACATTGGGAAGAAATCGCCTGTTACACCATAACCGGAGGCAGACGACGGCACGCCATCGGCATTCTGTGCCAGCGCCGACAGCATCACCGGATAAATCAACGTTTGACGCGACGCTTTGTGTGCACGCATCAACGCCATCGCGTCCACATAGTTGAGCGCTCCGGGAGGCTCACCTTTTTCGTTCTGCTGCGGCCCCCAGCTGTCCACCTGTGGTGCAAACAGCTGTGAGGATTTGTTCGGAATCGGGTCATCCGACACTGCTCGAAACACCGAGTACGTGATCATCGACGCGGCCACGCCAAATCCGATGGCCATCACCATCAATGCGGTGAGCATGGGGTTGCGCCGCAGGCTGCGCAGGCCAAGTTGGAGGTAGTAGGCGATCATCGGATCGTGGCTCGTCCATATCGGTTGGATGCAATGGCGAGAGTGTCCCCTCGCCCCCGCCCTCTCCCCGCATGGGGAGAGGGTGCTCACGCATCAGCCGCGGATTTGTCCGGCTGCTGCGGTGTAGGCCGTGTGGAAGCGCGGATCTTCGGCGAGATCCACCACCTGACCGTCGATGATGTGCACGTTGCGCTGTGCGCGTGCGGCGAGTTCCGGATCATGCGTCACCATGACGATGGTGGCGCCTTCGCGATGAATTTCTTCCAGCAGTTCCAGCACGCCACGAGCCATTTGCGTATCGAGGTTACCGGTCGGTTCGTCGGCCAGGAGCAAGCGCGGCGTACCGGCCAGTGCGCGTGCAATGGCGACACGCTGCTGCTGACCGCCGGAGAGTTCTGCCGGATAGTGCTTGGCGCGCGAGGCTAGGCCCACGCGATCGAGCGCATTCATGATGCGCTCCTTGCGCTCGGCCGCTTTCATGCCGCGATAGCGTAGCGGCACTTCGACGTTGTCGAACACGTTCAGATCGGGAATGAGATTGAACGCCTGGAAGATGAAGCCGATCTTTTCATTGCGGATCTTCGAGCGTGCGTTGTCGTCGAGCTGGCTCACTTCGATGCCGTCGAGGTGGTATTCGCCACCGGTGAACGTTTCGAGCAAACCAGCAATCGTGAGGAACGTTGTTTTGCCCGAACCGGACGGACCGGTGACGGCCACGAACTCGCCCTCTTTCACGTCGATGTTGAAGTCGCGAAGTGCGTACGTCTCCACCACTTCGGTGCGGTAAACCTTAGACAGGTGAGTCATCTTCAGCATGGTTGTGTCCTTCAGTTGAGTTTTTTGCCCCTCCCGCGGTTCTGCGAGAGGCTGGGAGGGGGTGAAGGCTTGTCGTCATGCGACTCACCCCACCCCAGCCCTCCTCTGCGTACACAGAGGAGGGAGTAATCGTCAGCGGCTGATCACGACCCGCTGCGCGCCTTTAAAGTTGTCGGTACCGGAGATCACGATGTTGTCGCCTTCTTTCAGACCATCGAGGATCTCGACTTTGTCGATGCTGCTTTCGCCCACGCGTATCGTCGTCTTGGTGGCGATGCCGTCGTTGACGATGTAGGCATAGCTGCCACCGGATTCGTCGACAAACGAACCGCGCTGCACAGTGAGCACGTTCTCGCGGTGATCCAGAAGGATGCGCACGGACAAGCGCTGGTTCTGACGCAGCTGCTTGGGCGTGCTGCCATCGAAGCGCACACGAGCAGACACTTCGCCGTTGACGACTTCCGGCGAAATGGCGCTCACAATGCCTTTCCATACGTTGTCGTTGCCGCTGATCTCACCTGACATGCCAATGGCAAGATCGCGCGCGAAGCTTTCGGGCACTTTCACTTCCACTTCGAGTGCGGACAGATCGATCACGCTGAGCAGCTGCGCATCTTTCGCAACGGTGGCGCGCTCGGCGATAAAGAGCTGACCGACCTGACCATCGACCGGCGAACGCACATTGAGGTCATCGACCTGACGCTGCAGATCTTTCACCAACAAGACCTGGCGATCATGTGCGAGTTTCTTCGCCTGAATATCGAAGGTGCCGCTATTGTTGTTGAGGTTCAGATCAGCCTGGGCGTGCTGCAGCGCGATGTCCGCTTTTTCGACGGAGTCCTTGGCACGATCGACATCCATCTCCGGTACGCCGCCCTGTGAGAACGCTTTCTGATAACGATCCAGATCGCGTTTAGCGGTTTGATCGTCGATCTTGGCGTTGTCGTACGCCTTTTGCATCTGCGAGGTTTGCATACGCGCGGCGTTCTGCGAGCGCATGTAATCCACTTGCATCGCATCGGCGTTGGATTCTTCCTGCGCAAGCTTGTTGACGAGTTCGGGACTGTCGATGACTGCGAGAACTTCGTCCTTCTTGACGTTGTCGCCTGCGTGCACCTTCAACACGACAGCACCGCCGTAAGTAGCGTAGAGCGTGGGACTGACGGCAGCGACCACCTGGCCTTCCGCCGCGATATCGCGAATGAAGGGGCCGCGCTGCACAGTGGCGAAGGCCAATCGCGAAGCGCTCACCGAGGAATCGGCTGAAAACAGTCGCGCAATGCCCGGCGCAAAAATCGCCAGCACAATGACAGCCGCCACGCCACTGCCAATCCAGAGCAGTTTCTTCTTGCGGCTTGGCTTGACGTTGATCAGTCGGTCCTGGGCCGAGGTGTCGCGAATCATGGGGTTGTCCTTGGCCGCGGACAGTGCGGCCTCACACCCGATATCAGCAATCTGCGTGCCAGCCTGCGCACATCCGATTACTTACGCGTTATCAAGCACTTATGTGCAGCACCCTGAGATACATCACTGTCCGCGGACACCGGGCGGACAGCTGGACGGGCGGCGTGGACACGCCTCTATCGATGCAAGGATACGGACTCGGCGTGCGCGATATGCGCTGCAACACGATGGCCGAGCGGAGAGAGTTCGGCGTGGGCATTGCCTTGGAGCACGATCAGGCCGGCAAACTCGCGCAGACGAAAATTCACGACGCTTGCGCTATCGGCCCGGAGTAACGGCGCATTCGCTGAAACGGGAGATTGAAGTGGCGACTCGTGCATCGCCATCAAGGCTTCCCAGGCGAGATAATCGGTATCGGGAAGCAAATGCAAACGCGCACGCGGCCGACCGAAACGATCCATGCAATCAAGCCATTCGCGCGGACCGTCTCCGGTCACCGCGCTCGTCGCCATCAGCCAACGAACATCCAGCAACGGTGCAAGCGTTCGTTCGGTGACAAGCAACCCGGGTGGCAGTGCATCGGTGATTACTTGTGCCAACGTGTTGTGCAGATAAAGCACGCTGCCCAGGCTCGGCAGTTTATGCATCAATACATGCGGTGAAATGTGGCGAATGCGTTGCGATAAAACGGTACGCGGCGCATGCCGGCAACGCAGCGATGAAGGCGTGGTAAGCCAGCCGAACATAACGATCTCCCGATTGAAGACCCAGCTGGCGCAGATGTGCTGGCGAACAGGTATGGATTGAAATTCCCTTCTCGCCTCGCGAGAAGGTGCCGGCAGGCGGATGAGGGTTCGGCAGCAACGCCGCTTTCAACCCTCCCGCATTAGCCGTTACATCACTTAGTCAAAATCAACTTCCCATTCCGCGTAAGCCGCAAGTGATATTCACTACCAAGATGCTGAATCACCAATTCGCGTTCCCCCGCAAGCAACCGCTGGCTGGAAATGCGCCGCACGGGGGATACGGACGGCGCCACGGCCTCCACAGCCGACAGCATCGGCGGTTGCGATGGGCGGGAAAGGGTTAGCGTGCTTGCAGTCATGGCGCGACTCCGTCGTCTGGGTGACGATCAAATGATAATGATTCTCATTTAATAGTCAAGCAGCGACGAGAGTCAGGCCAGGGAGCCTTCGATCCGTTCTTTCAAGGCCGCATCGAACCGCGGCAGAAGATCCAAAGCACCCAGGTTTTGCTCCAGCTGTTCGCGCCGGCTGGCACCGAGCAAAACCGTCGAGACATGCGGATTGGTCAGACACCATGCGATGGCCAGCTGCGCCGGCGTGGTGCCCAACTCCGTGGCGATGACCGACAGCTGCTTCACTTTCTCGACGCGGCTCCCGTTTTCGCCCAGCACCATGTCGCGCAACCATTCGTAGCCCGGTTGCGTGATGCGCGAACCCTGCGGCACACCCTCGCTGTATTTACCGCTCAACAAACCCGATGCCAACGGTGACCAGATGGTGGTGCCCATGGCGTAACTTTCGTAGAGCGATGCGTATTCCTGCTCCACACGTTCGCGATGCAACAGGTTGTATTGCGGTTGCTCCACCACGGGCGCGTACATGTGCATGGCATGGGCGATGCGATGCGCTTCGTGAATCTCCGCCGCAGACCATTCGCTCGTGCCCCAGTACAAGACCTTGCCCTGGCGAATCAGCGTATCCATCGCTGCAACGGTTTCGTCGATGGGTGTTTCAGGATCGGGGCGATGACAGAAATAAAGATCCAGATGCCCTACGCGCAAACGTTCAAGCGCCTGGTGACAGGCTTCGATCACATGCTTGCGCGAGAGACCGCGCTGCGTGGGCCGCGGTTTCTCTGCCGAACCGAAGTACACCTTGCTCGATACGCAGTAGCTATCGCGCGGGAAACGCAGATCGGCGAGTACGTCTCCCATCAAACGCTCGGCATCGCCGTGGTTATACGTTTCTGCGTTATCGAAGAAATTGATACCGCGGTCCCACGCCAGCGCCATCAGCTCGCGCGCATCGGAGCGGCCCACCTGGCGTCCGAACGTCACCCACGCGCCGAAGGACAACGCGGACAACTGCAGGCCGGTGCGGCCAAGGCGGCGGTATTGCATGGAAATCTCCCTAGTTGTGACAGCACCTATCGAGCGCTGGAGACCATCGATGATGATTGAGGCGCCGTAAAAGCAGGCGCCCTCGCAAAGGTTACTACCTGTGCGAGGGCGCGATGTCACAAATTTGTGGACGAACCACCTGCTGAGTTTGAAGTGGTCACTGCACCGTAAAATCGGTAACCGTGCTGTCAAGAGAGTTACCCTGGTTTTGCATGTGCAGCGTCACCGCTACTCCATACTTTTCCAGATAAGCGAACGTCAGTTTGTTCGTCACCATGCCATTGTTGTCGATAGCCTGGCAGTTGAGCTCCAGTGCCTGTCCCTGGATCGACGCATTCAACTGCGACGCGCTGTAACGTTTGCCGCTGTCGCAAATGACCTGGCCCGGATCGGCAAACGTGGCCTGACCCGCCGCGCCATACAAATAGGCGAAGCCGATATGGCCATCCGTCTTCGTATCGAAATGGAGTACCTTGCGCGCCTCGATCACCGGCGAAAGCGTGCTCTTGTCGGCCGGTACGTTCTGCGTCATGAACGGAAAATAGCCGCGATACATCAGATCGAATCGCGTCGTCGCAGCGGCACCGCGCGCCTGCGCGTTTTCCTTTCGGCGCACCAGACCGTGACCGGCGTTTTCAAGGGTCACTTCGACCGTATAGACACCACCGGAATTACCCTGACTGGTCGTTGTGACCTGATCGCGCGTATGCAAGACGATCCTGTTGAACGACACGGGATTCAGATTCGCATTGATGACCGCACTCTTTACATCGGGATTGAGTGCGTCTGCACTGAAATGCTGCGAAAAATAATCGGCAGCAGAGTTCGATGCGTCGCTCGGCGGCGGTGCCGCAGCTTGATCGGCTGCCTGTGCATGGCAGTTTGAACTGGCGTATCCGGCGATGAGCAACGGGACCAGCGCTAAAGCGAAAAACTTGTTCTTCGATGCAAAGCCCATGACCCATCCTCTTAACGCACGATGCGCGTCGCCAAACATCTTCCTTAAAACCATCGGCGAGAACAAGCCACACTCTGTGGCCGCAACGCAGAGGCTTCAGATTGAACGTCACTCGCCATTTCTTGCGGTAACGACACGCGCTAGATAGGCCGCAGGATCGCCCAGAGTACGACCGCGGCGAAAACCCCGGCAATGACATCGTCGACCATCACGCCCAAACCGCCTTTGAGGTGACGATCGAACCAGCGGATCGGCCATGGTTTCCACACGTCAAACAGGCGAAATAGCCCAAAGCCCACAACAACGGCCCACCACGGGGCGAGCAGCGCAGGCAAAAGTGCGATCCACTGGCCGATGAATTCGTCCCATACAAGACTGCGATGATCGTCGACGCCCACTGCCCGGCCCGCTACATCGCATGCCCAAACGCCGATGAAGAAACCAACGACGATGACGAGCAAATTGATGGGCAGCGATAAGTGACGCAACAACAACCACGGAAGAATGGCTGCGAGCGAACCGAACGTGCCCGGCGCCTTCGGCGCAAGACCCGAACCGAAACCGCATGCCAACCATCCCGCTGGCGTGGACAAGAGTGCGCGACGTTGCTCGGCGGTGAGTGTCTTGGCGTCACTCATGATGCGAAGTGATCCCAGCCACGGTGCGTAAGCTCCAGCGGCTTTCCATCCGCATGACGCACGCTCACGCTATTGCCTTCCACGACGCGGCCAATCTTCGTCGCACCACAACCAAGCCGCGCGAGATCCGCCTGCACCGCGGCAATGTGCCGGGTCGGTACGGTGAAGCAGAGCTCGTAGTCGTCGCCACCGCTCAATGCGAAATCTCGCGACGTTGCCTCGTCAAAAAGATCCAGCAGCGCGGAAGAACGTGGAAGCAACGACGCGTCGATCTCAGCACCTACACCGCTCGCTGTGCAGATATGACCGAGATCGGCAAGCAAGCCATCGGAAACATCGATGCACGCGGTGGCGTGACCACGCAAAGCCAAACCGGCCGCAACGCGCGGCGTTGGACGATTCAGGCGTTCGATGAGGAAATGCGACCTGGCGTCGTTATCGCCGTGCTTTTTCAGAAGCTGCAAGCCGCCCGCTGCATCGCCCAGCGTGCCAGTGACGAAAATCGCATCACCCGGCTTTGCTCCGTCACGCAGAAGTGCTTTGCCGGGTGGCACGAAACCGTGCACGGCAACGCTGATCGTGAGTACACCGCGCGTTGTGTCGCCGCCCACTAATGCAAGGCGATAGGACTGCGCCAGTTGCGCAAATCCTGTGGCGAAATCGTCGATGAAATCGGGATCGGCCTTGGGCAGTGTCATGGCGAGAAGCGCCCATGCGGGCGTGGCGCCCATCGCTGCGAGGTCGGAAAGATTGACGGCCAACGACTTCCAACCGATGTCCGCTGCACGCGTGTCCCGCGGAAAATGCACGCCTTCGACCATCGTATCGATCGCTACCGCCAATTCCTGTCCTGCTGGAACGGAAACGAGCGCGGCATCGTCGCCGATTCCCAAACGCACATCGTCACGCCCTTGCGCGGTGCGCTCACGAATGCGATCGATAAGGGAAAATTCCATGGCGGATGGGTGTTAGCGATGAGGAAATGCGCAGGTCCGTGAGCGTGAGACGGCAGGACGTTCAGCGCTGTTCCGCTAACCGGCCCCGGGTCCGCGTTTTTCTACCACACGCAGTTGCGCGGCGAGTTTGTCCAGTACACCGTTGACGTAGCTGTGCCCGTGATCGGCACCGAAACGCTTGGTCACTTCGATGGCTTCGTTGATGATCACGCGATAGGGAACGTCCGGCCGATACTTCAATTCGTAAGCGGCCAGACGCAACGCAGCGCGTTCGATCGGATCGATCTGCGCAACATCGCGATCGATGTATGGCTTGAGCGCTTCGTCGATCGCTTCGACGTGTTTGTCCACGCCGTGCAACAGATCTTCGAAGTACTCCAGGTCCGCCACTTCCATATCCTGTTCATGGCGGAACTGATCGATCACCGATTTCATCGAGCTGCCGCTCATCTGCCACGCGTACAGCGCCTGCAGCGCACGGCGACGTGCGCGCGAGCGTGCGGCGAGATCGATGCCTTCGGGACGTTGATTCATTACAGCTGTCCGTACAGGTTGACCATTTCCAGCGCGGCGATGGCAGCGTCGGCGCCTTTGTTGCCGGCCTTGGTGCCGGAGCGCTCGATCGCCTGCTCGATGGTATCGGTGGTCAGCACGCCAAATGCGACCGGCACGCCCGAGCTATAAGCCGCGCTCGCAAGGCCCTTGGCGCATTCGCCTGCGACGAAATCGAAGTGCGGGGTGGAACCACGAATGACGGCACCCAACGCGATGACGGCTGCGTATTTTTCGGAGTTAGCGAGCTTGTGCGCAGCCAGCGCAATCTCCCAGGCGCCCGGTACGCGGATCAAATCGATGGCATCGTCTTTCACGCCGTGACGTACCAGCGCATCACGCGCACCGGCTACCAGCGGTTCGACGACGAATCCGTTGAAACGGCCGGCGACGATGGCAAAACGGCCTTTGGGCGTGGCGAAATCGCCTTCGATGGTCTTCATGATGCGTGGATTCCTTTGAACGGGCGGGCCCGTGCGAGCCCGGTATTTTACGGGTTTGGGTAGGAGCGTGCTCGAAATCAGGTCATCGGCGGCTCAAGCGGCCGCCGCAAATGGGGATAACCGCTGAAATCCAGGCTGGCGCGGCGCCCGACCACCCTCAGCCGCGCGGGCACGCCGAACGGCAGGGTGAACTTGTCGGGGTCGTGACCGAAGGGCATGCCCGAAAGCACCGGGATGCCCACGATGCGGCGAATCTGGGCAAACCCATCCGCCAGGTCATAGCCGTTGTCGTAGGTGGTGGGCCGGCATTGGGTGAAGTCGCCCAGAATCAGCGCCCGTTGCCGTCCCAATACCCCCGACAGATGCAGCTGATAAAGCAGGCGTTCGATGCGAAACGGCGGCTCGCCCACGTCTTCGATGAACAGGATGCCGCCTTCGATGTTCGGAAAATACGGTGTCTGCAACAAGCTGCAGATCATCGCGAGGTTGCCACCCCACAGCGGCCCATGGACATCGCACTCGACCGCGTCGCCGCAATCCCAGCTCGCGTTGCCGTGCGGTGCGCTCAACGTGCGCCAGAAGTGACGCCAGGTAAGCGGACTCAATTGCGACGGACCAAAATCCGGACCGAGCATCGGACCGCCGAACGTGACCACACCGCTCTTCGCATACAACGCCATCTGCAATGCGGTGAAATCACTGTGACCAACGATAGCGATGGACTGACCCGCGAGACGCTCGCGCAACGCGCCGTAGTGCACGCCTTCGAGCAGACGCGTCGCGCCATAACCGCCGCGGATGGATAACACGATGTCCGGCAACGTATCGGACGTTGCCAGCGCGTTGATATCCGCAAGACGCTGCGCATCGCTTCCTGCGTAGCGCAGCTCGGTGCGATCGAGTACATCCAGACCATCGACTTCACAACCCGCCTCGCGCAGACGTTCCACGCCACGCGTCATCGCATCGCGATTGTGCGGATAACCCGAAGGGGCGATCAGACGAACGCGACAGGATGGATCGGCCTTCATGGTCATGAGTTCTCCTGGATGGGCATGATTTACGGAGCGATATGCGCCGCCGCGACGCGTGCCTGACCGTTCAACACGAAGTCGCGCGAGGAATGGCCCACCTGAATCGGATAGCTGCCTGCAGCAACTTGCCATTGACGTCCAGGCACATCGAACGTCGCAAGCAAACGCGGATCGATCGTCACCGTGACCGTCGTGCTCTGCCCCGGCTGCAACGTAACTTTCTCGAAGCCGACCAGACGACGCGGTGCTTCGCCACTACCCGCAGGCATGCCGACGTAAACCTGCGGCGTATCCATACCCGTACGCTGACCGCTATTGGTGACCTTGAAACTTACCGTGACGCGATCGCCTTGTGCGTTCACGTGCAGATCGCTGTAACCGAACTTGCTGTACGAAAGACCGAAGCCGAATGGGAACAACGGCTGCAGATTCTTTTCGTCGTACCACTTGTAGCCGACCGCGGCACCTTCGATGTTGTAATCGACGTCCTGAGCATTGGTCAGTTGCGGACGCGGCAGTTGTTGTTCGTCTTGCGGGAACGTAACCGGTAAACGGCCCGACGGATTCACTTTGCCGGTAAGTACCGCTGCAATCGCCTCACCACCGCCCGCGCCGGGGAACCATGCTTCGACGACAGCGTTAACCTTGGACAGCCACGGCATCTTCACCGGGCCACCGTTTTCCAGCACGACAACGGCATGCGCATTGGCAGCGCTGACCGCATCGATAAGTGCATCCTGACCGTTCGGCAGAGAAAGATTCGGCACGTCGAAGCCTTCGCACGTCCATTGCGTGGCGAAAACAATGGCGATGTCCGAGGACTTCGCCAATGCTGCCGCGCGGGCCGGATCGCTGCCGTCGTCATAGCGTACGGTCACACCCGGCAACAGCTTCTGCAGCGACTTCATCGGGGATGTCGGGTCGTAAACCATCCATTGCCACACGGCTTGCCCGGGCGGTTGCGATGCCGGAATGGCTGGCCCGCCGATCGGCCACACCTGTGCCGAACCGCCGCCCGAAAGCACACCGACATCCGCATGACCACCGATAATGGCGATGCTCTTGACGCTGTTGTTCAACGGCAGCTGCGACTGCTCGTTCTTCAGCAACACGATCGCCTGCTCTTCCGCACGCTGCGACACCAATGCATCGGCGCTTGCATTCAGCGGCTTGACGACCGGCGGATCTTCGAACAATCCACCGGCGTACATGGCTCGCAGAATGCGATGCACCATATTGTCCAATCGACTGACCGGCACGGTGCCTTTCGCGAGAGCATCCATCAACGGCTTGCCAAACGTTTCGGCCGAATTGCCCAGACTGTCGCCGGAAACCACATCGATGCCGGAGACCTGATCCACGCCTGCGAGCGCATCGTTGACGCTGTGGTCGCCGCCCCAGTCGGTCATCACCCAGCCCGGATACTTCCAGTCGCCTTTGAGAACGTCGTTGAGAAGATGGCCGTTGGAGCAATCCCAAACGTTGTTGACCTTGTTGTAGCCGCACATCACCGATGCGGGATGACCGCCCTCGATGGCCAGCTCGAACGCCAGCAGATCCGATTCGCGCATCGCACGTTCGTCGATGTTCGAGCTGACTGTCAGGCGATTGGTTTCCTGATCGTTCAATGCGTAATGCTTGATGGTGGAAAGCACGTGACGTGACTGAATACCGCTGATTTCCCCCGCATCGATACGCGAGGCAAGCAACGGATCTTCGCCGAGGTATTCGAACGTGCGGCCATCGCGCGGTTCGCGCGTCAGATTGATGCCGCCCGCAAGCAACATGTTGATGCCTTGCGAATGCGCTTCGCCCGCAATCATGCTGCCGCCTGCGAAGGCGATCTTCGGATTCCACGTCGCCGCTATACCAAGCGTCGAAGGCAGCGGCGTTGCGTTCCCCGCCTCACCGCGTACATGCAGTGGCTGGCCGTTTTTGTCCTTGCTGGTCGGATAATTCTGGACGCCAATGCCTGCATCGTTTTCCTGCAGTGCGGGAATACCCAGTGACGGCAGCGCAGGAACATAACCGGCCGTGCCGATACCGCCTGGCGGCTGTTTCTCGATCATGGTGTTGTAGCTCTGCACCATGTGATGCTTGTCGTCCAGCGACATGCGTTTCACCAGCTGGTCCGCGCGCTGGTCGGGCGTAAGCGAAGTGGACTGTTGCGCGATAGCACTCGACATGCAGGCCAGCGATAGTGCCGTAAGGCATATCGTTCGTGCCTGCTTGCGTCCGACTGGCAAATCCGTGACTTTCATCTCAACCTCGCATGGGCGGAACAAAACGTGACACAGAGCATGCCATGAAGAAGGTGTTTGTTGCGGCAAATGGGAGGCTAAATGGGGATACCTCCCGCCAACCTCGCTCGGCAACGCTCCTTAGCTCGTCATTGACCACACGGAAGCATCAGCGATGAGTCACTCCGCGTACTCGACGACCTCCAGGCCAAATCCTGCGAGCCCCACAAGTTTTCGCGGTGTACCCAGCACACGCAGGCGATGCACACCCAGATCGGTGAGTATCTGTGCGCCCAGGCCGTGCTGACGCCATTCCTGCTGCTGCACTTCCTCGGGGGCCTGAGCCGCCGGTTGCCGATTGAGACGGCGCAGCAACGCGTCAGGTGTGTCCTCGCCTGAGAGCACAAGCAGCACGCCCCGACCTTCGTCGGCAATGCGGCGCAACGCGGATGTCACGGTCAGGCCAAGGTCCTCGCGCTGCAGATGCAGCACATCCGACAACGTGTTGCGCACGTGCACGCGTGAAAGCACGGGCAAGCCGTCATCCACCGAGCCACGCACGAGCGCAAAATGCAAACCATGACGAATTGCATCGCGATAGGCGACCAACCGGAAGGGACCAAACTCCGTCTGCACCTGTTCTTCATAGACGCGCTTCACCGTTTTTTCGGTTTCCAGGCGATAGCGGATCAGATCGGCGATAGAACCTATCTTCAGGCCATGCTTTTTCGCAAAAACTTCCAGCTCGGGGCGACGCGCCATCGAGCCGTCTTCGTGCAGCACTTCGATGAGCACCGCTGAAGGCTCCAATCCTGCCAGCGCGGCGAGATCGCAACCGGCTTCGGTGTGTCCTGCACGTGTCAGCACGCCGCCTGGCTGCGCCGTGAGTGGGAAAATGTGTCCCGGCTGCGACAAGTCTTGCGGTTTGGCATCCGTCTTCACCGCCACCTGAATCGTGCGTGCGCGGTCGTGCGCGGAGATACCGGTGGTGACACCTTCGGCGGCCTCGATCGAAACAGTGAAGTTAGTGTGATAAGGCGAGGTGTTGTCGCTCACCATCGGCCGCAGACCGAGTTGCCGGGTGCGTTGCTCAGTAAGCGTAAGACATACGAGTCCACGCGCTTCGCGCACCATGAAGTTGATGTCTTCCGGGCGCACCATTTGCGCGGCCATGATCAAATCGCCTTCGTTCTCGCGATCTTCGTCGTCGAGGATGACAACCATGCGGCCGGCGCGAATGTCGTCGAGGATTTCGGGGATAGTGTTGAATGCCATGGGTATGGAGTCCGTTGTTCGGTGGCGGGTGAAGGTTTACGCAATGCGCGCGTCTCGCGCTGGGCGTACCCTCACCCCTGCCCCTCTCCTGACAGGAGAGGGGAACCATGTGGGGTCAAGCGAAGCCGTGATGCTTCAGAAAGTTTTCATCGATGCGTGGCGCGTCGCCGTTGCCCATCAGTCGTTCGATATAGCGCGCCACCACATCCACTTCGATGTTTACCGCGTCGCCTGCGCGACGTGCATGAAATGCGGTGTTTTCCACGGTGTGCGGAATCAGGTTCACCCCGAAACGGTTGCCTGCCACCTCGTTGACGGTGAGGCTGGTGCCATCGATGCAGATGGAACCTTTAGAAGCGATGTAACGCGACAGTTGCGCAGGCACTTCAAACGTCCAACGTTGTGAACGACCATCGGGCGTGACGGATACGACTTTGCCCACGCCATCGACATGGCCGGATACCAGATGTCCGCCAAGACGATCTGCGAGCCGCAACGCTTTTTCGAGATTCACGGGATCGCCGGCCTTGTGCTTGCCCAGCGTGGTGAGCGACAGCGTTTCGTTGGAAACGTCGGCGGCGAATCCGCGCGCGTCGAGCGACACAGCCGTCAGGCAAACACCCGACACGGCAATGCTATCGCCCAGTTGCACATCGGAAAGATCCAGATCGGCGGTGTCGACATGCAAGCGAACATCGCCGCCACGCGCTTCCAGCCGCGCGATGCGGCCTACGCTTTGAATGATGCCGGTAAACATCAGCGCACCTCCGCGAAGAAGGTGAGCACGACAGCGAGTTGGTGATTGATCATGAAACGTTCTCCACGCACTACGAATGTGGGAACGCCCCAAGGCATGAGGCACATGCACCGCTTGCGCGGTGCATGCAGCCGTCTTCTTTCATCCGGACTTTGCGCCGCAGCGATGAACCGCTGCAACGTGAACCGTCGGCTCCGGCATTGGACCGGATCTGCTGACCTTCCGGCGGAAACCGGAAGCGCTCGCGGGCTCAGGCCTTTCGGCCCCTACCGCCGGTGGGGAATTCCACCCCGCCCTGAAGACGTTTGTTGTCAATTTGCCGGCAAGCCAGCCCGTCCAGTTTAACACCGACCGGCAGCGTGCATCCGGTGCTTGCGCGCCCGGGCGGAAACAATGCGTTCGCCCAAGCGACCGTAAGTGCCCGAATCGGCGCATAAGGATGCCTGGGCCACGGGGTCGCGCCTCTGAAGCGGATCTTTGGGCCCCCGACATAGAGGTCAGCGCGTTATTCGAAAACGATATCGCCAGTCGTTGCCTATTCTGACGTCGTCCACGCGACTCAATACCGTCCGCTCATCCATACTTTGCAATGGCAACCGATGCATCAGCGGGCGCGCGCTGTCGCCGAGCAGAACCGGGGCAACGTAGAGCAAAAGTTCGTCGACCAGATCTGCATCAAACAGCGCGCCGCAAAGTGTGGGGCCTGCTTCGAGGTGCAGTTCGTTGCAACTGCGTTCGGCCAACAGATGCAAGACAGCGGCGAGATCAAGCCGGTCGCCCTTCTCTGGCACAACCGCACAATCGACACGCTGGAAACGTTGATCGGTCACCTGCGCAGACGATGCGTGCAAGACGAGTGTGGGTACGCTGCCATCCAGTACATGACTACCTGAGGGCGTTCGCAGTTGTCGATCCAGCACCACGCGCAGCGGCGGCTGAAATGATGTGGATGCATCGGCGCCCTCGCCTTCTGCGAAGCGAACCGTCAGGCGTGGATTGTCGGCAAACACGGTACCGCTGCCCGTGAGAATGGCCGAGCTTCGTGCGCGCCATCGCTGCACATCGGCGCGCGCCGCCTCGCCGGTAATCCATTTGGATTCGCCATTAGCTAATGCAGTGCGGCCGTCCATGCTCATCGCAAGCTTCACGCGTACCCATGGACGTTTGCGTTCGATACGGCTAAAGAAGCCGATATTCAGTTCACGCGCGGCATCGCGCATCAAACCGGTTTCGACAACGATTCCGGCAGCGCGCAGTTTTTCGATGCCACGCCCGGAGACTTGCGGGAAAGAATCTTCGACCGCGATCACCACACGCGCCACACGTGCGGCAACCAGCGCATCGGCGCATGGCGGTGTGCGTCCGTGGTGCGCGCAGGGCTCAAGCGTCACATAAGCCGTCGCGCCCTTGGCGTTATCGCCGGCCTCGCGCAACGCGAAAACTTCCGCATGCGGTTCGCCCGCACGCACGTGCCAGCCCTGCCCCACAACACGTTCGCCATGCGCAATCACGCACCCCACGCGCGGATTGGGTTGCGTGGTGTAGAGACCGCGCTCGGCCAGGCGCAACGCCTGCGCCATATGCATGTGGTCAATCGTGTCGAATGTATTCGGTGGTCGATTCATGGGCCGCAAGTGTGCGCGATCGCGCCCGGTTTGTCGCGTGATGAGCCGGGGAGTACGCTCTTCGTTTCTCGACTCTAGGCGGGGACGGACCATGATCCACAACAGCATCCTGGATACCATCGGCAACACACCCATCGTGCGCCTTCATCGCGTCGCCCCCAAGCACGTAACACTGTATGCCAAGGTCGAGTCGTTCAACCCCGGCGGCTCGGTGAAAGATCGTCTCGCCATCGCCATGATTCTCGATGCGGAAAAGCAGGGCTTGCTCAAACCCGGCGATACCGTGGTCGAACCCACTTCCGGCAATACGGGTGTCGCGCTGGCCATGGTGTGCGCAGCGCGCGGCTACCGCTTCGTGGCGGTGATGAGCGAAACGTTTTCGGTGGAGCGGCGGAAATTGATGCGCGCCTATGGCGCCAAGGTCATTCTCACGCCGGCCGCAGAACGCGGCAGCGGCATGGTGCGGCGCGCGGAAGAGCTGGCGAAAAAGCACGGCTGGTTTCTGCCCCAGCAATTTAAGAATCCTGCCAATCCCGCCTACCACCGCAGCACCACGGCCGCTGAAATCCTGCGCGATTTCGCCGGTCGTCGGCTGGACGCATTCGTGACCGGTTGGGGGACTGGCGGCACGCTTACCGGTGTGGGCGAGATGCTCAAGCTGGCGCGGCCGGACGTGAAAATCGTCGTATCCGAACCTGCCGGCGCATCGATGTTGAAAGACCAGCCGTGGCAACCGCACAAGATCCAGGGCTGGACGCCGGACTTTGTTCCTGAGGTGCTCAACCGCAAGGTGTTCGACATCGACCTGCCCGTCGACGAAGTGCAGGCGCGCGATATGGCACGGCGACTCGCGCAAGAAGAAGGCCTTTTCGTGGGGATTTCTGCCGGCGCCACTGTCACCGCTGCGCTGAAGTTCGCGGAGACGGCCGAACCGGACAGCGTCATTCTGGCGATGCTGCCGGACACAGGCGAACGCTATCTGTCTACCTTCCTGTTCGAAGGTGTCGAGGAGGGCTCCGACGAAAAATGGCTGGAAACGCTGGACTGAAAACTAACTCTTGCGCGAACGCTTGACCGCGGCGGCGGCGGCGGCCTCGCCGCCAAGCAGCGAAAGCTGCAGGCTTTCCAGTCCCGGCAGATCGCGCTCGAGCTTTTCGATTTCTTCGCGGAACGCATGCACGTCTTCGAATTTGCGATAAACCGATGCGAAGCGAACGTAAGCAACCTGATCGAGTTTCTTCAATTCACGCATGACCAGTTCGCCGACGTGACGCGATGTGACTTCGCGTTCGCCGCTTCGGCGCAGATCGTCAATAACGGCACGTACGGCGGCATCGACGTCATGGCTTGCCACCGGTCGTTTCTGCAGCGCTCGCTCGAAACTCACACGCAGCTTGCGCTCGTCGAAATTCTCGCGGCGCTCGCCGCTCTTCACAATCGCCGGAAGTTTCAGCTCGGCCGTTTCGAAAGTATTGAAACGTTCGCTGCATTGCGGACATTCGCGCCGGCGCCGCACGGTGGCGCCATCTTCGGCGAGACGTGAATCGATAACGCGCGTGTCTTCGTGCTGACAGAAGGGGCAATGCATGGTTAAGCGGCCCTCCCAATTCGTAAGTCCCCTGCGACCTGCACGAATGTCTTGACCAGTGGCGGGCAGATGCCCTGCAAGGCCGCGCGTTCGTGCTGGAACAGCGTGACTATGAAGTAAGGATGATTGTCCAGCTCCAATGCACGTACATCGTCCTGATCGTCGACAGCAACCACATGCAACGGGTGATCGGCAATCGCATCGCGGAAACCGCTGCCTAAACCGTAATTGCAGTGGTAACCCTCTTCGACACTCGTTTTACCGTAAATGTCCGCAATACGCGAACCGGACTTGAGGTGCACGTTATCGCGCACTTCGACCAGACCGCAACTCAGCGGAATGATGACCGGGCGCGCGGCATCGGGCGCCGTCTCAGCGTGTTCGGCATCGGCCCAGCCCAGCGCATGCCGCGCATACTCGACGACAGCGTGCTGGAAACCGCCACAGGTGCCCAGGAAAGGTACGCCCGCTTCGCGTGCGTAGCGAATGGCGGTGAGGGCGCCGTCCATGTCGCGATACGGACTGGCCGGCACGCACCAGAGCGCGTCGAACGCGTGCAGCGTTTTGCCGTCACCGATGGTGTCCGTACCTACCCATTCCCATTCGACCGGAATCCCGCTTGCGTCGGCAGCCAGCGCGAGCGCCTGTGGAATCGCACGGTGGGCGACGACGCTGTCGTCGCGATCACCGATCAAGCCCACTCGCAGCGCTCGCATGGCTGCCATCTCAGCCATAGACCGGGAATTTGCGGCACTGGGCTGCTACTTTTTCGCACACCGACTTGATGACATTCTCATCGCCGGGCGCATCGAGCACGTCGCAGATCCACTGCGTGAGTTCGACCACGTC
>NZ_DATHMR010000026.1:0-18349 GCF_035486915.1 Dyella sp.
GAAGCGTCAGGCCGACGTGCGCAAGAAGGGCAAGCTGCCGTGGCTGCGCCCGGATGCCAAGAGCCAGGTCACCCTGCGCTACGAGAATGGCGTGGCCACCGCCATCGACGCCGTGGTGCTGTCGACCCAGCACGATCCGAGCGTGAAGCAGAAAGACCTGATCGAGGGCGTGCGCGAGTACATCCTCAAGCCCGTGCTGCCGACCAAATGGCTGCACAAGGGCACCAAGTTCCACATCAATCCGACCGGCAAGTTCGTGATCGGCGGCCCGGTGGGCGACTGCGGCCTGACTGGCCGAAAGATCATCGTCGACACCTACGGCGGCTGGGCGCGTCACGGTGGCGGTGCGTTCTCGGGCAAGGATCCGTCGAAGGTGGATCGTTCGGCTGCTTACGCGGCGCGTTACGTGGCCAAGAACATCGTGGCTGCCGGCATCGCCGACCGCTGCGAGGTGCAGGTGAGCTACGCCATTGGCGTGGCCGAGCCGACCTCGATCTCGGTCACCACGTTCGGCACCGGCAAGATCAGCGACGACAAGATCGAGAAGCTGATCCGCAAGCATTTCGATCTGCGTCCATACGGCATCATCAAGATGCTCGACCTGATCCACCCGATGTACCAGCAAACCGCCAGCTACGGCCACTTCGGCCGTACCCCGTACGAAGTGAAGGGTGCAGACGGCAAGACCTTCACCGCATTCTCCTGGGAGAAGACGGACAAGGCCGACGCCCTGCGCGCTGACGCCAAACTCAAGTAAGCGATCTGCTTACTTCGCACAACAAAAACCCCGCATTCGCGGGGTTTTTGTTGGTACCACCATTCGCTACCCCATGGCTTCAGAAATCAAAAACCCCGCGAATGCGGGGTTTTGTTTGATGGCGATGGCGTCGCGCGGGCGTTATTCCTGCTTCTGATTCCGCGACGCCAGCATCACCGGCTTCTTGGTCTTGGTCGCCTTGCGATGCGCGAGTTTGGTCGTGCTGCGTGCAGGTGCAGGTGCACGCGCCTGTGCGGCACGCGGGCAGACCACACCGTGGCGCACGGTGCAAGTCTTGCGGGTGGCGACCGGACCCTTGTGACGAGGCGCGCGCGGCGGTAATGCCACGGTCTCCGCTTCTGCCGTGCCGATCGGCGACAGCGCAGCCAGCATGCGGCGCGCAGCGCTCGGCCTGGCGGGGAGACCCACGTCGGCCACGAGATCCGAAGGCGTCTGGCGACCGTCGAAGCCATCGTCGAGCAAACGTGCCATCAGGTTGTCGCGAGCTGACGCTGTGCGACCACCCAGGACCACGGCGAACAGACGATGACCATCGTGGACGGCGGTCGAGGCAAGATTGAAACCGGAGGCATCGGTGAAGCCGGTCTTCAGACCGTCCATGCCCGGATAGCGATCCATCAGATTGTTGTGACCGCGGATCAGCTGACCACGGAACACGAAGTCCTTGGTCGAGAAGTAGTGCGAGTACTGCGGGAAATCGCGAAACAGCGCCATGGACAGCTTGGCCATATCGCGCGCTGTCGTGATGTTGTCCGGGTCCGGCAGACCATTGGCGTTATCAAAGTGGCTGTTGGACATGCCCAGCAGGATGGCCTGGGCGTTCATCATGCTCGTGAAGTCGCTTTCGGAACCGGCAACGCCTTCGGCCGCCACCTCGGCGGCGTCATTGGCCGACTTGGTGACCATGCCGAGGATGCAGTCTTCCACCGAAATGGTCTGACCGGGCCGCAGATCGAGCTTGGTCGGCGCCTGGGACGCGGCGTAGTCCGATACAGGTAATTCTTGGTCGATCTTCAGCTTGCCGGTATCGAGCGCCTGAAAAGTGAGATAGAGCGTCATCATTTTGGCCAGCGAAGCCGGATAGGCTGCCTGGTCGGCGTTCACCGCGTTGACTACCTGGCCGTTGGTGCCATCGATAACAATGGCGGCTGTGGTGTTGGTCTGCGCATGGGCGACGCCCAAAAAGCCGCAAAAGCCGGCCAGAACCCATGCCACGGACGTATGCCGAAGGCGGTCCCGCAACTTCGTTGGCTTGATGGTTTGAACGATCACAAAAGACTCCCTGCCCGCAGACGCCGGCTGGATGCCGCCGTCGCGAACGTTAATGCAAAGCTACGACAATTTCCAGAGGAAAAACTTCAACAAGCGGCGCTAAGTACATGTTCTATATAAGTAGCAACCGCTTCGAGACGCTGTTTTTGTTTTTCGGAGGGTTTCCGCCGCCCTACCTGTAGCTTTTCGACCGCCTACCGGTAGTACTTGAGAAGCCCTCAGCCGCGCCAAGACCGTTTTTTATTAAGCATGTTTCAAGCCAACAGGTAGAATAGAAACATGTCCTTGATCCAACTGCAACGAGTCGATTTCAGCATCGGCGGCCCCCTCCTGCTCGAACACGTCGATCTGTCGATCGAGGCCCAAGAAAGGGTCTGTATCGTGGGTCGAAACGGCGAGGGCAAATCCACCCTCATGAAGCTCATCGCGGGCGAATTGCGCGCCGATGACGGCGAAGTGCGCGTGCAAAACGGCGTGGTCGTCGCGCGCATGGCGCAGGAAGTGCCGCAAGCAACGTCCGGTAGCGTCTTCGATGTCGTCGCCGATGGCCTGGGCGATCTCGGCCACCTGCTTGCGCGCTATCACCATCTGCTTGCAGAAGGCGATTTCGATGCCCTGGGCGACGTGCAAGATCAGATCGAAGCGCAACACGGCTGGGATCTGGATCGTCGCGTCACCGACGTGCTGGAGAAACTCGAACTGCCGGGCGATACAGACTTCGCCGCGTTATCCGGTGGCATGAAGCGTCGCGTGTTGCTCGCACAGGCACTTGTACGCAAACCGGATGTGTTGCTGTTGGACGAACCCACCAACCATCTGGACATTGAAGCCATTGGTTGGCTCGAAAAATTTCTCAAGCAATTTGAAGGCAGCATTATTTTCGTGACGCACGATCGAAGCTTCCTACGTGCGTTGGCAACTCGCATTGTGGAAATCGATCGCGGTCAGGTAACGAGCTGGCCCGGCGACTACGACAACTACTTGCGCCGTCGTGAAGAGCGCTTGCACGCGCAAGCGCAGGCGAACGCACTGTTCGACAAAAAACTGGCGCAAGAAGAAGTCTGGATTCGTCAGGGCATCAAAGCACGCCGCACACGCAACGAAGGTCGCGTACGTGCACTGAAAGCTATGCGCCGGGAACGCTCCGAACGTCGCGAGCTCGGCGGCAATGCGAAGATGGCACTGGCGAATGCGCAAGCATCCGGGAAGAAGGTGATCGAGCTCGACCACGTTCATCAAGCCTATGGTGGCCGTGTGCTGATCGATGATCTCAGCACGACCATCATGCGCGGCGACCGCGTCGGTATCGTGGGCCCCAATGGCGCCGGCAAGAGTACGCTGCTCAAGATTTTGCTGGGCGATCTGAAACCGCAACGCGGTGACGTCACCCTCGGCACCAGTTTGCAGATTGCGTACTTCGATCAGCACCGCGCTCAGCTCAACGACGCCTTGAATGCACTGGATAACGTCGCCGAAGGCCGCGAATACATCGAGCTCAACGGCCAACGCAAACACATCATCGGTTACCTGCAGGACTTCCTGTTCTCGCCGGAACGTGCACGCGCACCGATCACGCGTCTTTCCGGTGGCGAGCGCAATCGATTGCTACTTGCCAAGCTCTTCGCGCAACCCTCCAACCTGTTGGTCATGGACGAACCCACCAATGACCTGGATGTGGAAACGCTCGAACTGCTCGAAGAATTGCTGACCGACTACAAAGGCACGTTGCTGCTCGTCTCGCATGACCGCGAGTTTCTCGACAACGTTGTGTCGAGCACGCTAGTGCTGGAAGGTGGTGGGCAGGTGGGCGAATACGTGGGCGGTTACCGCGACTGGCTGCGACAGAAACCCGTGGAACGCGTCACAGCGACGGAAGCATCCACCGAGCCAAAACGCGAAACGGCAACCGCATCCCCCCTGTTGGATACGCCTTCATCGGCAATTGCAAAACGCAAGCTCAACTACAAGGAAACGCGCGAGCTGGAAGAGCTTCCAAAGCGCATTGAAACGTTGGAAGCCGATATATCTGCACGCACTGAGGCGATGAACGATTCCACGTTCTTCCAGCAGGACAGCGCCGCGATCATCAAGGCCAACGAGGCGCTCGCAAAACTGCAAAGCGAACTCGATGCGGCCTATGCACGCTGGACCGAGCTCGATAGCTAAGGATGCTTGGAACTCATCTCAAAAGCCGATGACATGCAGAACCTGAGCCGTCATTGACCAGCAAGAATATTCATGATGAGACGTGTAGCAATTTCGAGATAGCCTCCTACTGCTGGACCTTCATCAACCCGTATTTTGTAAACCCTGCGCAACGCCGTTGACGCTCGCGACGAGCGCATGCAGCAAGTGGTCATCGCTGCGATCGCTCGCACGCCAGCGCTGCAGCAGATCCACTTGCAGCAGACTCATCGGATCGACATACGGATTGCGCAATCGAATTGACAGGGACAAGCGCGGATCGTCGCGAAGCAGCTCCTCGCTATTCTTCAAACGCAACAACCAGTGACGTGTGCGTTCGAATTCCGACTGAATCATCGTGAAAAATGTGTCATGCAGCGGACCTGCCAGCTTTGAAAATGCTTCGGCGATATCAAGGTCGCACTTGGCGAGCACCATTTCGACATCGTCGAGGACGTTGACGAAAAATGGCCAATGCTGCGCCATATCCTGCAGTGCATTCTCGCCGTATTTGGCGGCTGCGTGTTCCAGCGCAGTACCCAGTCCGTACCAGCCGGTGATGATGGAACGGCATTGCGTCCACGCAAAAACCCACGGAATGGCGCGCAGATCCTGGACGCCACGCATGCTGCGGCGACGTGACGGACGCGAACCCAGCGCCATCTGCTCGATAACGTCGATCGGCGTGGCAGCGCGGAAATAATCGACGAACCCATCGCGATCGACGAGCTGGCGATATGCATGACGACTATCCGACGCCAGCGTATTCATGTATTCACGCCACTCCTGCTCGCGCGGCTCCTCTTCACGCGGACGCAGACTGGCACGCAACACCGCACCTACGGTCTGCTCCAGATTGCGCAGCGCGAGTGCGCGAATGCCGTACTTGCGATGAATCACCTCGCCCTGCTCCGTCACGCGTAACACGCCGCCCACCGAACCACGCGGCGATGACATCAACGCGGGTGTGATGCGTGCGCCACCTCGGCTGGCGGAACCGCCCCGGCCATGAAAAAACGCAAGGCGAATGCCGGCCTGTTGTGCGACGTCAAGCAATTCGACCTGCGCACGCTGCAATCCCCACCGCGAGGCGAGCGTTCCGCCATCCTTGCCGCTATCGGAGTAGCCGAGCATGACCCATTGGCGATCGTCGCGTGCGCGCAGATGTGCGCGATAGACGGGATCGTCCAACAGTGCACGCAACGTGTCAGGCGCGTTTTTCAAGTCGTCCACGGTTTCGAACAGCGGCGCAATATCTAGCGGCACGCCAAGTTGAATCGCACCCATTTCCGGCGAAGGCGACGATGCGACAAAATTGCCGTAGCGCGCGAGCGCCAGCACCGCCAGCACGTCCGCCGCGGAGCGCGCCATGCTGATGATGTACAGGCCGATCGCGTCCTTGCCGTAGCGGCTGCGAGATTCGTTGAGTGTCGCGAAAACGGCTCGCAGCGACTCAGCCTGCGCGTCATCGTTCTGTGCCAGTGCTTTTTCACCGCTCGCATAAGGCCGCAGTGCTGCGACACGTTCGACAGGGCTTCGCTGCGACCACGCCTCATCGCCGAGCAAAGAAGCCAATGCGTCATCATGCACACGCGAATCCTGGCGCACATCGAGGCGCGCCAGATGGAATCCGAACGTGCGCACACGCCAGATCAAGCGGCGTACGGCATAGGCGCCAGCGTTCAATCCGTGATGATCGATAAGCCCGTGCACGATCAATAGAAGATCGTCCAGCAACTCCTCGGCTGACGCGTATCCCTCCGCGTGACCCTCTTCGTGCGTCGCTTCCAGCCGCGCACGGATCAAGGTGAGAAAGCATCGATACGGCATATCCGCGTGACGCGGGCGAATTTTCGCTGCCGCGAGCGGAAACTGTTCGCGGTAGGTTTCCAGACGTTGTAGCAAAGCAGGCTCGAAATCCACGCGGTCATCGGTCTGGCTGAGCAATCGCGCAAGACCATCGACGTCGGCGATGTAGTGTTCCAGCACGTGCGCACGCTGGGTCGCGAGACTGTTGGCGATGGTTTCTGCACCGACATTCGGATTGCCATCCATGTCGCCGCCCACCCACGTGGCAAAGCTCAACAATCGCGGTAGCGGTACAGCGACGTTGTAGACGGTTTGCAACGCATCGGCGAGCACTTCGTAGAATGCCGGAACGATACGATAAATCGGATTGGCCAGATAAAAACCAACGTGATGATGTTCGTCCTGGACAGTTGGACGAATCGGCGATGCTTCCGCCGTTTGCCAGCCGGACGACAACGCCATGTAGATGCGATCGTCATCTTCCTTGCGTTCCTGCGGCGTGCGTGTCGGATCGAAGTTATCGACCAGCGCACGCACGATAGCCTGCTCCTTTTCCAGCAACGAGCGGCGAATCGCTTCGGTTGGATGTGCCGTGAACACCGGCTCGACTTTCAGCTTGTACAACCACTCAAGCAACTCATCGGCGCCAACGCCCTGCTCTTTCAATCGCTGCAGCACGTCGAGCAGCGACTCGGGCTGCACTGCACCGCCTTCGCGTTGGTAGTCACGGCGGCGGCGAATACGATGAACGCGCTCGGCCGTATTCACAGCCTGAAAGTACGCGGCAAACGCACGCGCCAGCGATTCGGCCGCGTGCGCATCGAGTCCTGCAAGGGACTCGGCGAGATCGTCGACAGCATGACCCTCTCGACGACGCGCAATGGAGGCCGTGCGAACGTGCTCCACGCGCTGAAAGAAGGCCTCGCCTCCCTGTTCAGCCAGCATGCGGCCGACCATGGCGCCCAGACGGTGTACGTCTTCTCTCAACGGCGCGTCGTGGGGCAGAAATTCGGGGTCGCGGGTGGCTTCCATGGATACTCCGGTATGAATCCCCTAGCCTACCGAATTTGCGTGAACGTGCCCGTTCCAAGTCGTCATAAGCGCGTGAGAGCGGCTACAATAGTAGCCTTCCCGCCGAGGGGCGCTGCGACCGTGTTGGATGCGGATATCCGTAACCACGGCCAGGCTCGGTGGATGCTTCGACTAGAACGGCGCTCATGACGCGAAGTACTCGCGTCGATCCGGCTCACCCGGCCGGATTTCCCCAATGAGACTCGGAGACATCCTTGATGAACGCTGTCACTCAAGATTCCGCTACGCATGATTACAAGGTCCGCGACATGTCGCTGGCCGAACTCGGCCGCCGCCGTATTCGCATGGCCGAAGAAGAAATGCCCGGCCTGATGCAGATTCGTGCGCGCTATGCGCAAAGCAAACCGCTGAAGGGTGTGCGCCTTTCCGGCTCGCTGCACATGACGAAAGAGACCGCCGTGCTGCTGGAGACGCTGAGTGCGCTCGGCGCATCCGTGCGTTGGGCTTCGTGCAATATTTTCTCCACGCAGGACGACTGCGCCGCTGCTGTGGCAGCAGCAGGCATCCCAGTGTTCGCATGGAAAGGCGAAACGCTCGAAGAATATTGGGATTGCACGCTCGACATGCTCACCCACCCGGGCATGAAAGGTCCGGAGCTGATCGTCGACGACGGTGGCGATGCCACGCTGCTGATCCATAAGGGCGTCGACATGGAAAATGGCGACAACTGGGTCAACACGCCCAGCGGCAACCACGAAGAACAGGTCATTAAGGATCTGCTCAAGCGTACTGCGAAAGAACGTCCGGGCTTCTGGAAGAAGGTCGCTTCCGAATGGCGCGGCGTTTCCGAAGAAACCACGACGGGCGTGCATCGTCTGTATCAGATGATGGAAGCGGGCAAGCTGCTGGTGCCGGCCATCAACGTCAACGACTCGGTCACCAAGAGCAAGTTCGACAACCTGTACGGCTGCCGCGAATCGCTGGCTGACGGCATCAAGCGCGCTACCGATCTTATGGTCGCCGGCAAGGTCGCTGTAGTGTGCGGTTATGGCGACGTAGGCAAGGGCTGCGCACATTCGCTCAAGGGTTTTGGCGCACGCGTGATCGTCACCGAGATCGATCCGATCAACGCCCTGCAGGCCGCGATGGAAGGCTTCCAGGTCACCACGATCGAAGAAACGCTCGGCACCGGCGACATCTACGTCACCACCACCGGCAACAAGGACATCATCACGCTGGAACATATGGCGGCGATGAAGAACAACGCGCTGGTGTGCAACATCGGTCATTTCGATAACGAAATCCAGATCGATCGCCTGAACACGGCGAAAGACGTCACCCGCGAAAACATCAAGCCACAGGTGGATCGCTACACCTTCGGCAAGACCAACCACAGCATCTACATGCTGGCGGAAGGTCGCCTGGTGAATCTCGGCTGCGCACACGGTCATCCGAGCTTCGTGATGTCCAACAGCTTCTCCAACCAGACGCTGGCGCAGATCGATCTGTGGACGAACAAAGATAAGTACGAGAAGACCGTCTATCGTTTGCCGAAAAAGCTGGATGAAGAAGTCGCGCGTCTGCATTTGGAGCAGATCGGTGTGAAGCTGACCAAGCTGACGCCGGAACAAGCCGCGTATATCGGCGTGCCGGTGGAAGGTCCGTACAAGCCGGATCATTACCGTTATTGATCGGCTTTATTATCGAGCAGCAAAAAGGGCGCGGAAACGCGCCCTTTTTGTTTTCCAGAATCGTGTTGAGAGGCTGTCTCGCCTCGATGATCAAGGCGCTGGATCCCAGCTTTCGCTGGGATGACGAGCGAAGATCAGACCGGCTCCAGCCAGCCCCACTTGTCCTGGGTCTTGCCGCTGAACAATCCGAAATAAAGTTCCTGCAGACGACGCGTGACGCGCCCTGCTTTGCCGCTACCGACTTGCTTGCCATCCACTTCGCGGATCGGCGTGATTTCGGCGGCGGTGCCGCACATCAGAATTTCGTCGGCGAGATAGAGATATTCGCGCGGAATATCGCGCTCGACCACCTCGATACCGTCTTCGCGTGCTAGCACTTTCAGTGTGTCACGCGTGATGCCAGCGAGAATCGACGCACTGGCCGGCGTGGTGTGCAAGACACCATCGAACACGAGGAACAGGTTTTCGCCCGCGCCTTCGCTCAACAAGCCACTGGCGGCGAGCGCAATGCCTTCGCCGAAACCGAGGCGGCGCGCTTCGCGCGCGATCAGCTGACCGGAAAGATAGTTACCGCCCGCCTTCGCGCCGGCAGGAATCGTGTTCGGCGCAAAACGCTGCCAGCTCGACACGCATGCAGTGATGCCCACTTCCAGCGCTTCGGGCCCGAGATACGGACCCATTGGCCACGTTGCCACGGCAACATCGATCGGCGTTTCGGCCGACAGACCGAACCCACCCAGACCGCGATACGCCACCGGGCGCAGATACGCCGCGCTGTAGCCGTTCTTGCGAACGATCTCGCGGCATGCGTTGGCCAGCTCATCTTGCGAGTACGGCAGCACCATGTCGTAAATCTTGGCCGACAGGTACAGGCGCTTGAGGTGATCGGTCAGACGGAAAATCGCTGCGCCTTCTGGCGTGGCATAGCTGCGAATACCCTCAAAAACGGACGAACCGTAATGCAACGCGTGCGACATCACGTGTGCGGTGGCTTCCTTCCACGGCTTGACGACGCCGTTCTGCCAGATCCATTCGGGGTACTGCTGGGCCATGGGGAATGCTCCGTTGGGGACCGCCCATGATACCGCCTGAAGGCTTCAAACGCCCTGAAAACTCAGTATGGCGGCTCCAGCCAAAGACATCCGTCATGACGGACCACGCCGAAATGAGTCTCTTGCGTGGTGCCGCTGCCGTCATCGGACTCGGTTTCCACGGACAGGGATTCCCCCTGGGATGGCGAGGGGCTGGGCGTTGCCGCCATCGACAGCTCAGAGAGATCGGCGCCCGCGGACGCTGAGGCCGATGGCGGCGCCGTCGAGGTGTATTCGCTCGCCCTCACCCCGACAAGGGGATGGGCCATCATGCGGGTGAATTGGCGGATGTTCGCCACCACTGCGTCGCGACCGGCGCCCTCCCACAGCATGAGGCCGGCGAGACGATTGGGATTGCGCTCGGCAAAGGCATCGACCACGGCCTGCTTGAGCTGGGTCATATCCGAGGCGCACAGAACAGGCGGTGGTTGCGCGATGCCCGTCGGCGCTTCGCTTGCGCTTGCACTGGGAGTAGGCGCGGGAACCGCGGGCGATGCGTTGAGATCCGAACACTCTCGATCGGTGAAGATCACACCGCCATTCGCGCCGACGCAGCGATGGATATCGCTCTGCGCCCTGGCCATGCCGAGCGGCAACAACAGCAAGAGAAAGATGGCGAGTAAACGCATCGCGCGAGCATAGCCCGATGCGTTGACGGCTTCAGCTCAGTTGATCAAGAACCGCACGCGTCGCTTTCACCCGGTTCAGCGTGTAGAAGTGCAAACCCGGTGCGCCGCCTTCCAGTAAGCGGCGGCAAAGCTGCGCAACGACATCGGCGCCCAGCGAGCGAATGGATTCCACATCGTCGTAATAACCCTGCATGCGCCGGGTCATCCAGCGCGGAATCTCCGCGCCGCAGGCATCGGAAAAGCGCTTGAGCTGGGCGTATTGGGAAATCGGCATGATGCCCGGCACAATCGGCACGTTGACGCCAAGACCTCGCGCATCGTCGACAAAACGGAAATACGCATCCGCGTTGAAGAAGTACTGGGTGATGGCACCGTCCGCACCGGCATCGACCTTTGTCTTGAAATGACGCAGATCCGCGTGAACGTCCTCGGCTTGCGGATGCATTTCCGGATACGCGGCAACTTCAATATGAAAATGATCGCCACTGTGCTCGCGAATGAAACGCACAAGTTCGGACGCGTAACGGAAATCGCCGGGACTGGCCATGCCTGATGGCAGATCGCCACGCAACGCCACGATGCGGCGATAACCCGCTGCACGATAGCTATCGAGCAACGCTGCAATTTCGGCGCGCGTACCACCCATGCATGAAATATGCGGCGCGACGTCGAGCCCGTGCTGCTGATGCAGACGCGCCACGGTATCGCTGGTGTAACTGAGCGTTGAGCCGCCCGCACCGAAAGTCACCGACACGTATTCCGGCTTGAGGCTTTTCAGCTCTTTCGCCGTCCGGTCGAGCTGGGCGCGCTGTTCGTCGGTTTTGGGTGGGAAAAACTCAAAGCTGAGCGACGGCATCGCGAGGGTCCTTAGCAACGGTTGGACAAGTATATATCTCTCATTCTGGATGAAAAGATATATGTCCGCTATGAACGTAGGTTTTCGACGAAAGTGGGTGGCCGCAACGGCTCTGTAGAGCGCGGGCGGGCTGACACTTGCCGCGCCCGTCTGTCATCATCGGGGGCTTGTGTTGCCACCTGGCAGCCCCCGTTCCATCTTGGGAGTTCGCATGTCTTCACCCAACACCCATCGCCGCGAAGTTGGTCCCATCGCCCTGATGATGACCGGCCTGGGCTCGATCATCGGATCGGGCTGGCTTTTTGGCGCGGCGCGCGCATCCAGTCTGGCCGGCCCCGGCGCCATTTGGGCGTGGGTGCTGGGCGCGGCGATCATCATGACCATCGCGCTGACGTACGCCGAGCTGGGTGCGATGTTTCCCGAATCCGGCGGCATGGTGCGTTACAGCCATTACTCGCACGGTTCGCTAGTGGGCTTTATTGGTGCCTGGGCGAACTGGATTGCGATTGTGTCCGTGATTCCGGTGGAAGCGGTCGCTTCAGTGCAATACATGCACCATTGGCCATGGGAATGGGCGCACACCCTCTCCACGCCGATGGGCAACGGTCACGTCGAACTTACTTATCCCGGCATGGCCATCGCCGGTGCCTTGGTGTTCGTGTATTTCCTGCTCAACTTCTGGAGCGTGAAGCTGTTTGCTCACTCCAACACCGCGATCACGACGTTCAAACTGATCGTGCCCGCAGCGACGGGTTTGCTACTGATCGCGAGCGGATTTCATCATGAGAATTTTTCGGTGGGCGTCAACGGGGATGCGCATGCGATCGATTTTCCGGCCATCCTTACTGCCGTAACGACGGCAGGTATCGTCTTCAGCTTCAACGGATTTCAAAGTCCGGTGAATCTTGCGGGTGACGCACGCAATCCCGGCCGCAGCATTCCTTTTGCCGTGATCGGTTCCATCGCGCTTGCCACCATCATTTACGTCATTCTCCAGCTCGCCTATATCGGTGCAGTGCCGCGCGACTTGCTTGCCAAAGCGGGCTGGCATGGCCTGGATTTCTCCTCGCCGTTTGCCGATCTTGCCGTCATCCTCGGTTTGCAATGGTTGGCTGTACTGCTTTTTGCCGATGCGGTGATCAGCCCCAGCGGCACCGGCATTACCTACACGGCAACGACCGCTCGCATGCTTTACGGCATGGAGCGCAATGGCACATTGCCGAAAGTGCTCGGCCGTCTGAATCCGAAATGGGGTGTTCCGCGTCCGGCGATGTGGGTCAACCTGGGCGTCGCGTACTTCTTTCTGTATTGGGGGCGCGGCTGGGATTCACTCGCTGCCGTGATCGGTGTCGCCACGGTGATTTCCTATCTCACCGGCCCCGTCAGCGTGATGACCCTGCGCAGAACAGCGCCCGATCTGCAGCGACCACTGCGCATCGCGGGACTGCCGATTCTCGCAGGCGTTGCGTTCATCATGGCGACGGAATTGCTTTACTGGGCGACGTGGCCGCTTACCGGCGAAATTATTCTGCTGATGGTCGTGGCGCTACCGGTCTATCTCTATTACCAGGCCAAAGCGAATTGGCACGACATCGGTCGCCAATTGAACGGCGCGTGGTGGCTGATCGTTTATCTGCCGACGATTGCAGTGCTCTCATGGGCCGGCAGCGATAAGTTCAAGGGGCACAACTATCTGCCCTACGGCTGGGACTTGGTCATCGTTGCGGTCATTGCTCTGTTCTTCTACGTATGGGGCGTGAAGTCGGGATGGCGTACGCCATCCGTCGAAGAAGCGGAACGCGAAGCGCACCAGAACGCCGCCACGTCGCACTCCTGATTGTGTCCCGTGCAACACGAACGTGGTCATGCACATCAGTGCGTGACCATGTGTGTGGATCAATTCAACGACAAGATGTCGCCCAACAATGCCTGCGCTGTTACTTCCGGACCTGCACCGGGTCCTTGAATCACCAGCGGCTGCGTGTGGTAACGCGTTGTCGTCAACGCAAACTGATTGTCGGTGCCGTACAAGCGTGCGGCCGGATGCGTCAGCGGAACTTCGGTCAGGCCGACGCGAGCACGCCCGCGCTGATTGATACGCGCGAGAAAACGCAGCACTTGACCACGCTCACGCGCCGCTTCGTGAAGCGCCGCTAGCGGTTCATCCAACTCTTCCAGACGCCCAAGGAAGGCTTCAGTGGAAATGTCGCGCAGACTCTCCGGTACCAGGCTTTCCACGACCACTTCATCTTTGCCCAGCGCAAAGCCAGCATTGCGGGCGAGTATCAGCAACTTGCGCGCGACGTCTTCTCCGGAAAGATCCGCGCGAGGATCAGGCTCCGTATAGCCGTGCTGGCGTGCCTCGCGCAGAAGGGCGGAAAACGGCCGTGTCCCGTCGTACTGATTGAATAGATAAGAAAGCGATCCCGAGAACACACCTTCCAGCGTCAGCAGGCTATCGCCGCAATCGCAGAGTCGGCGCAGCGTTGAAAGCACCGGCAATCCCGCGCCGACCGTTGCCGAATCGCCATAACTTCCGCCCGCGGCACGCGCGGCTTGCAGGGCGCGCCAACCGGATAGCTGACCGCCGGCCAGCGATTTATTCGCCGTGACCACGTGGTAGCCGCGGGCCAGCCATTCCGCATGACGGGAAGCCAGCTCCGATGACGCCGTTGCGTCGACGATCACTTTCACTGTCGCGCGGTGCGCATCGAGCGAGGCAAGCAGCGCATCGTCATCGCGTGCGGCGCCTTCGCGCTTGAGGCGTTCGCGCAAATCACGCGCGGCCAGCTGAGTGGGGTCCGTCTGCTGCTTGCGTGAATTTGCAGCGCCGACAAGATGCAATCGACTTCCAGCAGGCGTGCACAGCAGCTTGAGGAACGCCCCACCTACCACGCCCGTGCCCAGCAGCACGAGAGCAACCTCGGCTTTGGCAGTCTGCGTCGCAGTCGTGATGGGTGTCTCGACAAGCACCGCGCTCATGCCGTCACCCGACGTTTCAATGCATCGCTGACGGACAGCGCGCGTGTCAGCCCAGCATCCAGGTCGCGCAACAGGTCATCACCATCTTCAATACCAATCGACAACCGCAGCAGCGTATCGGCGATGCCCGCTGCACGGCGTGCTTCAGGTGCCATGGACGCATGGGTCATCGACGCAGGATGCGCGACCAGGCTCTCGACACCGCCCAGCGATTCGGCCAGCGAAAAATACTGCAGGCCCTCCACGAAGGCTTCAATCTGCGCGACGTCGCCATGCAATTCGAAGCTCAACATGGCGCCGAAACCTTGCTGCTGCCGCGAAGCGAGCGCATGGCCTGCATGATCTTCCAATCCAGGGTAATAAACCTTGCGCACGGCTGCATGTTGGCGGATCTGCTCCGCAACTCGTTCGGCATTTTCCTGATGTTGACGTAAACGAACATTCAATGTGCGCAGACCACGCAGGGTGAGAAAACTGTCGAAGGGCGCACCGGTAAGGCCATTGCAATTTGCCCACCACTTCAATTGCTCGGCAACCGCAGGATCGCTAGCCACCACCGCACCACCGACCACATCGCTGTGACCGTTGATGTATTTCGTGGTCGAGTGAACGACGACATCTGCGCCCAACGTCAGCGGCTGCTGCAATGCTGGCGAGAGGAACGTGTTATCCACCACAACCAATGCGCCCACGGCATGCGCTGCCTGTGACACGTGGCGGATATCCGTGATGCGAAGCAGCGGATTGGATGGTGTTTCCACCCACACAAGCGACGGTTTGTCTGCAAGCGCTTCCGCAAGCACCTTGTTGTCGGTGAGATCCGCAAAGCGAACCTTGAAGCGTCCCTTCTTCGCCCACGCATCGAGCAAACGCCACGTGCCGCCATAGCAGTCATGCGCAGCAAGTACCGTTGAGCCCGCGGGAACGAGCTCGAGTGCATTGGCGACGGCAGCCATACCGCTTGCGGTGATTACCGCACCGGCGCCCTGCTCCAACTCAGCCAACGCGTTGCCGAGCAAGTCACGGGTGGGATTGCCACTGCGCGAATAGTCGTATGCGCGCTTGCCGCCCAATCCGTTGAAGGCGTAATTGGTGGAAAGATGCAGCGGTGGAACGACCGCCCCGTGTTGTGTATCCGATTCAATACCGGCACGCACTGCGCGGGTGCTGGCAGCAGTTTCATTCACGATATCGGCGCACATAGCTCAGGCTCCACAACGGCTAGAAATAACCTGGCGCAACAGCGGCGCCAATTGGCGAGTTTCTTTCAGGAATGCATCGTGACCATATGGCGAGTCGATGACTTCCAGCGTTGCAGCGCCACGAAGACGGCGCTGCAACTCGCACAAATCGGCCAGTGGCACCAAACGATCCGATGGGAAACCGATGAGTGTGGTTGGCACACTGATCGCTTCAGGAGAAACGTCGTGCAGGTCGATCGACTCGGACAATGCGAGGAAACGCTCCAGATCAAAGCGCTCAACGAAACGACGACCGGCGTGTTCCAGATAGTCTTCGACGGGAAAATGGAAACGACCATCGCGGTAATCCGGCGAACCCGCAAAACGCTGCGCGAATTCTTCGCTGCCGCGATACGTCGTCATGGCTAACTGACGAGCGAGAGACAGCGCTTGTGCCACCTGTCCCGACGCTTGGCCGAGGCGAAGAATCTGTCGCTGGATAGCTCGCTGCGCGGTCGACAGCGGATGTGCGCGATGCGCGCCTGCGAGCAGGATAAGTTTTTCGACTTTCTCGGGATGTCGCGCAGCGAAAGCGAGCGCCGTCATCGCACCGTAAGAGGAGCCTACAAATGCCGCCACGCAGCCGATGCCCAACGCATCCACCAAGGCCGCCAATGCTTCGGCTTGATCTTCGCTGGAAATGGCTCGAGGACCTTCCGCAAAGTCGGAGGGTGTCAGCCAATCGATGCTGAGCACACGGCAGCGGGTCAGGTCGATAGCCTTGTCCTGGCCCACCAGCTCGGACCACCAACCTGCATCGCCCTTTTCCGTCTCGGCAACATAGCGATCTGCGGAAATGCCACCTTGCACAATCACCGTGGGAGCATCCGGCGCACCGACCCACTGGTAACGCACATCAACGCTGCTGACGCCGTTACCGTACTTGGCACTCAGCGTGATGCGCCGACTGCTGCGCTGTTCCGTGAGCGTGTGACGTGGGTGCAGAGGAACGATCACAGCCGTATGGCGATCGTCATTGGATGAATTGGCGAGCTGTGGCATTGCGATTCTCCGTTTGCATCGTCCTGCGGAGAACCAGCGAAGAGCTGTCGCCAGATTAGCCATGATGCGTCATGGTCTAACGACATCCCATCTACCGGTCGGCACCTAGGCCGCCCCGCAGGAGTTGGCACCGTTGCAGGTTTGATCCTGCAGGTTGCCCCGGCTTCAAAGGGCCTGTCCCTCAGCCGGTCTCGATGAGTGAAATAAACTATATCCACGCATGGATTTGTCGTCAATGGACGTTTAGACGTCTAAACGTAAAAACAGCTCAAAAGAACTGGAAATTCACAGCTTATGTGAAATAGCCATATCCCAGCGGCGCCACGTTCAACCCATAAGTGGCAGGCTACGAGGCCCGGCAGTGCTCTCACGCCGATTTCACTCAAGAGCGCAAAACTCATCCTTATGAGCGTCATCCCCGATCTTTCTGCGGCCGTCGGCCATACCCCATTACTGCGCCTGCGCAATGCGTCGGCGCTGACGGGTTGCGAAGTGCTTGGTAAGGCCGAATTCCTCAATCCGGGCGGATCGATCAAGGACCGTACCGCGCTTGGCCTGGTGCTGGATGCCGAACGGCGTGGCCTGCTTCGCCCGGGAGGCACGATCGTCGAGGGTACCGCCGGCAATACGGGGATCGGGCTGGCGCTGATCGGTGCCAGTCGTGGCTATCGATCTGTCATCTTCATGCCCGACACACAGAGCAGGGAAAAGATCGACGCGCTCCGGGTCGCGGGCGCCGAGATACGGCTCGTGCCCGCAGTGCCGTTCAAGGATCCGCGCCACTACGTCCATATCGCCCGCGCCTACTGCGAAAGCTTGAACCAAGCTGTGCCGGGCTGCGCGTGGTTTGGCAATCAGTTCGACAACACGGCCAATCGCGATTGGCACGAGGCCACCACCGGCGTGGAAATCTGGGAACAGACAGGTGGAAAGGTCGATGGCTTCGTTTGTTCAGCGGGTACGGGAGGGACACTTGCCGGAGTTGGCCATGCGCTGAAATCCCGCAATACCGCGGTAAAAATCGCCCTTTCCGACCCCACTGGCTCGGCGCTGGCGAACTACGTCAATTGCGGCGAACTGGTCGCCGAGGGAAGCTCCATCAGCGAAGGCATTGGGTCCAGTCGTGTCACCGCAAATTTTCAGGACGCGGTGATCGATTTGGCCTGGTCGATTCCCGATCAGGAGTCGGTGCCGTTGTTACATCAGCTCCTGAATGAGGAGGGCTGGTGCGTCGGCGGTTCCAGCGGCGTGAACATAGCGGGGGCCATTCGTCTTGCCCGTGCCCTAGGGCCAGGGCACACCGTAGTGACCGTGCTGAGCGATGCAGGAACACGCTATCAGGCAAAGTTATTCAATCCCGCATTCCTTCACGAGAAGGGCATCCCAGTGCCCGCATGGCTCGATAAATCTTTCTCGAGTTGATGCTGCGCGGCTTGTCATCGTGCAGTATCTGGCAACGCCATCGTGAATTTCTGCAAAGAAAAACCGCATCGAATTCGATACGGGTTGGTGGAGCTACACATACATGATGATCAAAGCGTCGCCACAAAAATTGAAATCCTCCGAAAGCCAAACGCCATCCATTGAAGGAAAGCGTTTGAAGTGATCGGTTGGCGGTGACCTCTTTCGGGTGCGTCCATGCGCCCAAGAAAAAACCCTCACCGTAAACGGTGAGGGTTTTTAGGATAAAGCCCCTGGCGGTGACCTACTCTTGCATGGGCAATGCCACACTACCATCGGCGCAGCTGCGTTTCACTTCCGAGTTCGGGATGGGATCGGGTG